>NZ_JAUXQE010000013.1:0-70854 GCF_030683615.1 Undibacterium sp. | reverse complement strand
CAAAAACACGGATACGGCAAAACACAAAGGCTACGATGCAGGGAAGAAAGTATCAGGAATCAAGCGCCATATTGCGGTTGACACAGAGGGGCTACCTCATGCCATTGCCGTGACAACAGCCGACATCACGGATAGAAAGGGAGCACTGGAAGCGTTTGAGCAGCACAAGCATTCCTTGGGCAAGGTTGCCAGCGTGCTCGTCGATGGTGGTTATACGGGGCGCCCTTTTGCTGAGGGTGTCCATCAAATTCTGGGGGCGTCCGTACAAGTTGCCAAGCGCAATGAACTCCACACATTTAGTGTCATGCCTCAGCGATGGGTGGTGGAACGCTCTTTTGCCTGGCTTGAGAAATGCCATCGCCTTTGGAAAAACTGTGAGCGACAATTGAATACCAGCTTGCAATTCGTTAATTTGGCATTCCTCACTTTGCTCTTGCGGCGGGGGTGATCAAAAAAGATCTCGAACAGGTTCTTATTCTGCCTATGCATTAAGGCAGGTAAAAGACCGTAATATGCTGCCTGTCATCAAATACCTGATCAAGCATGAAACCCAGGCCGACGTAAAAAAAGCCACTCAGGATGCCTACAATGAACTGATGGGTAAATGACAAACAGGCAGACTGTTGCACTGATGAATCCTGCCTGCTTGAAATGGCGCGCATGAAGACGCTGAACGAGATCAATATCAGCAGCGAAGATGCGGCTAAAAAATACCTGACACAACTTGGCAACAGGAAAATGTCTGTGGAATTCCTCGATGATCTGCACAGGTCAGCAAGGATTAAAGGGAATGGCAAACACGGGCAAGTATGGGAGCACTGGCTAGGCTGCTGGCGACCTGCTGGTGAACATGTAGCAAATCCGGAACCGGAGTAAAACGCAACAGAGAATGCCGACTTTGCAGCGGAAAATGTATAATGCTATGGCGTTAGTGAACACAAGAAAAAGTAGTATAGGAGACACAGGCATTTTCAACAATTCCGGTCATGCAATCAAGGTCCTTCATACCAGTGTTTTTTTCAATATTCTGCCTTGCCATGAAAATTTTCATGACAAGCTTGGTCGGCAGCAAGACCACTTGGGAACATCAGACTTTTTATTGCCCCATTTTTGAGCATTAATTGAAACAGGTTCACAGTTAAATATAATTCCAAATAGCAATATTTTTGTTTGAAATCCGCAACATTTTTACAGCAAAAAAGATATTTGCTTCTTTGAATTTAAGTAATTCTTGACTTGTTTGCTGGCTAGAGAGATAACAGATTCGCCGTCACGCAAACGATTACGCAAACGTTTGCGTGGCACTCGTAGCGAAATCCTCGATTTCGACACGCCCCAATTCAGGGATGGTGCATATGCACCATTTCAGAACACCATTGTTTAACTCAACTTGGGAACTTACCATGCGCAAAACCATTTCTCAGCAACTGCACAAGGGTGTCAGCTTGAGCGTTATCGCCCTGGCGGTCGCGGCTGCCTTCCCCCTGCAATCTGCCTGGGCTCAGGATGCCAAGCCTGCCGCCAAAAATGACGGTACACAACTGGAAACTGTCATCGTTACCGCTAACCGCCGCGCAGAAAACATCAAAGAAGTACCGATGTCGATCTCTGCCATCAAAGGCGAAGCGCTCGATACCTACAATGCCAGCGGCCAGGACATTCGCTTCCTGGCGGCACGCGTACCTAGTTTGAACGTGGAATCCGACTTTGGTCGTTCTTTCCCACGTTTCTATATCCGCGGCTTGGGCAATACAGATTTCGATTTGAATGCATCTCAACCCGTTGGTCTGGTGTATGACGAAGTCGTACAAGAAAGCCCAATGCTGAAAGGCTTCCCGGTATTTGACGTAGACCAGGTCGAAATCCTGCGTGGCCCACAAGGTACCCTGTTTGGTCGCAACTCTCCAGCCGGTGTTTTAAAGTTTGACTCGGCCAAGCCTACCCGCCGCCTGGAAGGTTATGCCAACCTCGGTTTTGGTAATGACAAGGCCATCAACCTGGAAGGCGCCATCAACGTTCCTTTGAGCCAGGAATGGGCGATGCGCTTCTCTGGCCAATCCCAGAGCCGCGATGACCGTGTTACCAATCCGCGTTCTACTGGCGAGAAAAATCTCGAAGGTTATCGCGACAACGCAGCACGCCTGCAATTCTCGTATAAGAGCGGTGATTTCAGCGCTTTGGTGAATTTGCATGGCCGTGACATGTCTGGCAACGCCACCCTGTTCCGCGCCAACATCATCCAAAAAGGCACGAATGAATTGGTGCCAGGTTTTAACTATTCCAACTATCCTACCGATGGCTTGAATTCGCAAAACCTGGAATCGTCTGGTGGCAGCTTGCGCTTGCGCTGGGATATGCCGGGCATGAGCCTGCATTCCATTACTGCGTATGACAAGGCAAAGTTCTATAGCCGTGCTGACGTTGACGGTGGCTATGGCGCGTCTTTCATGCCTACCATGGGCCCAGGCTTCATTCCCTTCCCTGCTGAAACAGCCGATGGCTTGCCTAACCTGAAGCAGATTACCCAAGAGTTCCGTGTTGAATCCAATACCAAAGACCCATTGCAATGGATAGGTGGCTTGTATTATTTCAGCGAAGACTTGCAAGTTGACAGCTTCAACTATGATTCTTTTGCACCTGGCAATCCACAGAATGGCTACGCGGTACAACACCAGAATGCCAAGTCCTGGGCTGCCTTTGGTACCTTGAACTATGCCGTCAACGATCAGTTCAAACTGCGTGGTGGCCTTCGTTACACCAGCGATAAAAAAGAATTTGACGCACAACGCACCTGGACACCAGGCTCAGCATTGGGCACACCAGGCACACCAGTACTCAGAGCCAATCCATCTTCCACCAACATCAGTTGGGATTTGGGCGCCAACTACACACTGGACAAGGCAACTTCAGTGTTTGCCCGTATTGCAACCGGTTATCGTGCGCCGAGTATCCAGGGTCGCGTCCTGTTTGGCGACAGCATCTCCGTCGCTAATTCAGAAAAGACCCTGTCATTCGAAGCTGGTATCAAGAAAGACATCCTGGATAACACAGCGCGTATCAGCGCTACTGTATTCCAGTACACTGCCAAAGACTTGCAGTTGACCGCAGGTAGCGGCAGTGTGAACCAGAACAAACTGGTGAATGCAGACAAAGCCGTTGGTCAGGGTGTTGAAATGGATTTGCAAGCCAACCTGAGTCGCAACTGGAAAACCACAGTAGGTATCAGTTACAACGACACAGAGATCAGAGATGCCAAGCTGTTCGTTGCACCTTGCGGTAACGGCTGTACAGTCACCAACCCTGCCGGCCCTATCGCAGGTACAGTGCTGATCGGCGGTAACCCACTACCACGCGCGCCTAAATGGGTAGGTAACTTCTCGCTGCGTTATTCCACGCAAATCGGCGATGGCACACTTTACGCCAACACCGACTGGTCTTACAAAGACTCATACAATATGTTCTTGTACGAAGCCAAGGAATACAAAGCCAAATCCATGCTGGAAGGTGGCGTACGTGTAGGCTATATGTGGGCCGACGGCAAATATGAACTGGCTGCCTATGGTCGCAACATCACCAACAAGCAACAAGTCATCGCCGCCATCGACTTCAACAACCTGACAGGTATCCTGAACGAACCACGCAGCTATGGCGTGCAGTTCAAGGCTAACTTCTGATCATTTGTTAAGCTCATAAAAAACGCCGGAGTGATCCGGCGTTTTTTATGGGTGACGTGTTTCGGAGTACTAAAGAGTGTGTCGCAATATGGACGATTGTCGTGACGGTTTTGGTTTTGGCCTGCGATCGAAAATTGCGTGCGAAGGTATTTGAAAAAACAGAGTCGAAATAATACGAAACTATAGTTAGCAAGCCTTTCGGCATATTACGAACGCCTCTGGATGCCAGCTAAAAACACGCTGGAATGCTGTTAATAGGATTGCTTCAAATTGACTAACCGTCCATTTCTGTGATGCACCCCAACGTAAAATCACGGACTACGGCATTGACGCTCACCTTCATAGAGCATAACAAAACAACCCCAAGCTACTCCCGCATCCACCTCAACATTTTGGGAAAAGCTGGTTTACCCTCTTTCTCCGCCCGCACCGCCCCCAGACTCAATCCTGCCCACTCCAGAAACGGCAAGCCAATAAAATTACCCGACTCAAACATCTCTATCAACCAGCTGGAATCATCCTTATACCCATTCGGGTGAAAAACAAAATCCAGCGGCAAATCAAGCTCCCTGGCCACAGCCAGAGACCACAGAATAGCCGCGATTTCTTCGCCCTGTGGCGGCCAGTCTTTCTCCTGCTGCTCACTGCCAATCAAGGCACGGCTGGCAGATGGTGTTACCGCAAGATGTCCGGCTTCATGCACCATATCACCAGGATATTTGAGTTTGCCATAATCGACATAAATGCAAGCTGGCCCCAAATCAAGACCAGGCAAGAATGTAGCATGCTCCAATTCGCGTTCAATAACCGTGATGCCTATACTGTCAAGAAAACGCAATACCTTATCCAAACGTGGATCGTCACGAACACTGGGATTCTTTTCTACTACATCGGCTTCCATGGCAAATATAGCTCCTAATTTTTTTGCCGCAAACGCCGTGCAATGCTGGCGCAATGCTCCACTTGTGCGGCAATATTTTCTGGTACGGCAATCTCACCAGTCAGCACGGACCTGATCCAGGCCGCTGTGATTGTAGCGTCTATGCTGTCAGGCACTGCAGGCACTTCGGCCAATGGTTCTTGCTGCGCAGGCACCAGGGTGGTACTCTGCCCTGCGTGAAACCAGTCTATCTGCTGGGCACGACCGGTACTGGCGACAGCCTCACCTTCAGTACCACGCATGAGGAACACATCCCCGGCATCAAAAGGTGCGCAGCGAGTAAAATAGTCTTGCAGCATCAGCAGATATTCAGGGTGGGTATAAGAACTCAGACGCAAGGCAGGCACGATGAAAGGCTGCAAGAGCTTGACCAGGGTGTGAGTAGAATTGCGCACCCCCAGAATACGGCGCAGACTCAGCAAATGTGCCATTGCAGGCGACAAGGTATCGATGGGCATAAAGGCTGGCTGCTTTTGATGCATCTGCTCCAGGACCTGCTCTGGAGTTGTTACCAGAGGCAAACCCAGGGCCTGGAATATCTCAGCCGTAGCGACACGACCAGCATCTGTGCGCACACCATGCACCAGTACAGGTACACCAAGCCGTGCCAGCAACAAGGCCAGCAAAGGTGTCAGATTAGCTTTCTTGCGGGCGCCGTTATAGGTAGGTATCACTACTGGAGCATAAGGGCTATCTGCAGGTGCTTGAAGCGGCAAGATAAAAGGGTGCGCCGCTTGCAAAAAGCCTGCAATTTCGTCTATTGATTCGCCCTTGATGCGCATGGAAAGCAAGATGCCGCCAAGCTCCAGGTCAGAAACCTGACCGGCCAGCATGGCGGTATATAAAGTCGCAGCGTCTTCCTGCGTCATGCTGCGTGCGCCATCCTTGCCGCGCCCGATTTCCTTGATGAATTTGGCGGCCGCCAAAGGCCCGGTCATTTCTGCAACAGGATTTGCGATAAATGGGGGAAATTTCAAACCTTTTCCTTCAACAGTTTCTGGATAAATCGCCACTCATCTAGCTTGACCGGGGTAATTGACAGGCGACTGCCTTTTTGCAGCACCGTCATATCAGCCAGTTCCGGATAAGTCCTGAGTTCTGCCAGGCTCAGCAAGCGTGTTTTGCGCTTTGCCTTGACGTCAACCATCATCCAGCGTGGTGTTTCCTGGGTCGCCTTGGGATCAAAATATTTGCTGTCTTTTTCAAACTGTGTATGGTCGGGATAAGCGGTACTGGCTACCTCGGCCAAACCGGCAATGCCAGGTTCAGCACAACTGGAATGATAAAACAGAACGCCGTCGCCAATGCGCATCCCGTCACGCATGAAATTCCGCGCCTGGTAATTACGTACGCCAAACCAGGGGATACTGGGTAAAGCAAGGACGTCATCAATACTGATCTCATCCGGTTCAGACTTCATCAACCAATATGCCATGTTAAGCACCTGCAAAGACAAAAGGAAATTGTCGCACATTTAGGTATCAAGGACATATTCACCATCAACAACACGGATTGATCTTACATAAAAAAACGGCTGTCATGAAAATGACAGCCGTTCAGAATAAGTCCCCACCGATGCCGCTATGCCGGCATCCTGAACCTGAGCGGTTCAAGTTGGCCACGGTCAATTCAATTTCGGGTTCATCGGACTAGCGACGCTCACACCTATCGAATAATGTTCCACGGCCTATGCACTAAAATGGTTCAAGGAATATATGGCATTGGCGAACACGGCAGGGAACTAAAGTGTACATTGAAATGCCTGCGCGTCGCTAGTTATTTTGATTAAATTAAATAATAAGATGGCAGATCAAAATAGTTTTTCTTGCGGAGTCAAAGCCTGGTCCATGATTTCATGCATATCCTGGATCTTTTGCTTCACCTCTGCCAGAGACAAGCCGGACAAGGGTCCTTCTGGTGATTTGGTGGCCAGTAACTCGGTTGTCATGCTCAGTGCTGCCATGACGGCTATCCTGTCGGTGCCCTTGACTTTGGCAGCATCACGTATGGCAGACATTTTGCCATCCAGATAGGCAGCAGCTTCGCGCAGGGCACGGTCCTCGCCTTCCTTGCAACTGAGCTTGTAGCTCTGGCCCATGATATTGACATCGACCTGTATTACTTTTACTTCGCTCATGCCGCTTCCTTGTCATTCAATACTTCTGCCGGCAATTGTGCCAGCAAGGTGGAGACGCGGTCATGGGCCTGCTGCATGCGTTGTTGCAAGTCTGCATTTTTCGTCATCATGGACGTTACATCGTTACGCAACCTGGCATTTTCGCTGCGCAGGGTATGTGCCAGCACGGAAAGCTGCGTCACTTTTTCAGCTAGCAATTCAAATTCGGAAATCATCATGTCTCAGTGTTTAAAGGGGTATGCAACTCAGCATTTAACTCAGTTGATTAATTATACGAGCAAATTTTCTCTCAGAGCAGATCTATCAAGCTGCTATCACTCAAAATAAGTGCAGCATGGACAGTTTTATCAGAAAATACCTGATTTAAGGCATCAACATAGCCCAGCAACTGCTGGCGATAGCCTGCGTCCTGTCCAGGCAAAAGTTGGCGCTTGTAATCCAGAACCCAGACTTCATGCGAAAAAACCACAACCCGGTCCAGCCGCAATAATTTTTGCTCAACCAGCACATCCATTTCATTGCGTGCATATACATATACAGCAGGATCATAAAATTTCTGCAATGCAGAATTACTGAATATGCACTCAGCCTGTTTGCGTATTGCTGCTGCCACAGTGCTGGAACAGGGCAGCCAGGCGGCGATGGTTTCGGCATCTGGGACGGCAATAGGCCAGGTCTTTGCGTTATTGCTCAAACGCTCCATCAAGGTGTGCAGTGCTATGCCTTCCAGTTGTTCATCACTGCTTACTTCCAGGATCAGCTCTTCAGCAGGCATGGCAAGGGGTTCAAATACCGCCATGCTGAATGACTGATGCTGCTGTACTTCATTCTCAACATTAACCGCAACAGGCAATTTTTCTCCTACGCGATCCAGGTAAGCATACCAACTTGGGGCAGGCTGTTTTTTTCCATTCTGCACCCCACTAACTATCAATACCTGCTTGGCACGGGTGATGGCAACATATAAGAGATTCCAGTTTTCTTGCGTGGCCTGGGCTTCTTCCTGCGCAAAAAAACGGTCACGTGCCGCACCGCGCTGATCTTTCTTCCCAAAGACAGAAAAATGCCTTTCCTCGCCTGCTTGCAAGGGCCATTGACACAGGACGCCTATCCTGTCTTTCATGGATTCACTGTGATTGGCATCCAGCATGACGACTATCTTTGCTTCCAGTCCCTTGGCGCTATGAATGGTAAGGATACGCACAGCATCAGCCGCACTATCAACCGCAGATTCATCAGGTGCATCACTGTCGCCGCCACGGCGCAAGGCGCTCAGGGCAGCGATAAATTTTGGCAGGCTGGGGTAACGCCCGGCATCCAGGTTCAGGGCCAGTTCGGTAAAGCTATGGATATTCCCCGTCACCTGGCTGCGTTGGGCGACTGAAGACGCTTGTGCATAGCGTTGCAAGACCTCACCCTGATGCAGGATGCGATCCAGTAAATCATGCACAGGCAAATAGTAAGAAGCTTCCATCCATTGCTGCAGCAAGCGGGCGGCGCGTTGCAGAACTGGAGAAGACTCGTCTTGCTGCAAGGCTAAGGCTTGCAAGCGCTTCCACCAGGTCGCTTCATCGCGCAACGCCAGGTCAATCAAGTCGTCATCACTGGCTGCCATGATGGGTGACTTTAACACATGTGCCAGTGCACGGTTATCGCCGGGTGTCATCAGGAAATTCAGCAAGGCGATCAAGTCCAGCACTTCCAGCGCATCCAGCAAACCACCGCGACGGCTGGATACAAAGGGAATGCCCGCTTCTCGCAAGGCTTTTTCATAGGCAGACAAATGCGTGCGGCGCTTGACCAGCAACATCACGTCGCTCCAGTGAAAGCTAGCTGCGCCCTGCACGGCACGTATGCCCAGCAAGGCTTGCGCGACTTGTTTACCTTCTTCATAGCGTTGCTGGTTTTCTGCCTCTTCCAGTGGTGTCGTCAACGAATTGCGCAAGGGAAAGCGGGTGGGTGCAACTTCTTCCTCAACAACTTCATCAGACACGACCGCACCTATCAATGGCAACCGCCAAACCGCACCGTCCGCATCTGAAGCCGTTGTCTGCGCATGAAACAACGGGTTGCCATGCATGCTGACATTAAGTACATCAACAATCGCTGGCGCATTCCTGCGTGTCTGGTTGGTACGTAAAACCCGTGCCCCCTGCCCTGCCAGCATATTTTGTGCAGCAGTAAACACTCTGGGCTCAGCACGGCGAAAACGATAGATAGACTGTTTGGGATCCCCCACCACAAACACACTGGGCTTGGCACCATCATCACCATAAGCTTCCAGCCAGGCTTGCACTATGCCCCATTGCAGGGGATTGGTATCCTGGAATTCATCCAGCAAGATATGTTTGTAACGTGCATCAAGACGGCTATGCAAATAGGCTGCATATTCTTCGTTGCTTAGCAGGCGATATGCCTGCCATTCAAGGTCAGCAAAATCAAATACCCGCTGGTCTGACTTCAGGCTTTGGTAGCATTTAAGATAGGCTGTGCCGACCGCAAACAGAGCCTCATTGACTTGCATGACCATTTTTTCGGCACTACGTTTTTGCAGTTGATTCAGCGCCTGCACTATCGCTTCACATTCATCTTCAAAGGCATTGATCTGGTCCAGGCCCAGGTGTTTTTCTATGGAGGTAATCAGCGCTTTGACCTTGACATTGTGTGAGCGGATATTGCCCTGCCCATTGATGAAACCATCGCAAATCATGGCAAAGGCTTCCAGGCTAGGGCCGTCCGTCAAGCCTTGCTCTATCTTGCTGGCATTGGTCTGGTTGTTCTTTGAACCCTGACCCAATACCAGGGCCATGTGGGCAATGCGTTGATATAACTGGGCATCTTCCCAGATGCTGAGCCGCGCATCCTGATACAGGTCTGCACCGCATAAATCACGCAACCAGTCCAGCGGGCCACCCAGCTCAATTTGCTGGTTGCTGGCCCACCATTCTGCCCGCTTGTCGAGGAAGGCTTCCAGCATTTCGCGTGCATTGAAATCCCCAATTTCCTGATACAGGAATAGCAGCGCCTCCTTGATGTCTGCATGCTCTTCCTGCACCAGCATCTGCATGAGCTGACCATAGGCTTCGCGCTGAATATCACCACTGGCTTCCACCAAAGTGAAGCCATGCGGCACGCCAGATGCCAGCGGTGCCAATTGTATCAGGCGACCGAACCAGCTATGGAAGGTGTCCAGTGATAGTGACTGCGGACTGGATAAGACTTTTTCATACAAGCCACGTGCCAGTGGTATGACACTTTGCAAGTCAGCCTCGACAATACCGCGCTCAGTCAGCAATTGCCGCACATGGGCGATATCTGCCAGCGCCAGTTCATGCAGCAAATCCATGAGGCGCTCACGCATTTCCTGCGCAGCCTTGCGGGTAAAGGTAATCGCCAGTAATTCTGCCGGTTCAGCACCTGCCAGCAAAAGACGCAACATGCGCGAGACAAGCAACCAGGTTTTGCCACTGCCAGCACAAGCTTCGACGACAACGCTATGGCGCGGGTCACAGGCAGTTGCCGTAAAGTGTGCGTGGCTGACAGCCTCGCCATTGACTTCATAAGAATGAGAGTATTGCAGGGGTTCGGTCATCACCACGCCCCCTTTCGGCATAGTCCACGCATTTCACAATACTGGCAATTTGCTTCTACGCCGTGTGCTGGCAAGCTTGCACCATTCTGTATAGATGACATGCTGGTTTTAATCGCCAGTGCCAGCTCTGAAACCCAGCGTTCAAAATCATCGGCAGCCACATCGCCAGCCTTGCCCTGACTGAGTTCCAGCGCGACATAACTGCCTGAGCTGATAGGCAAATCCGTCAGCAAGCCGTAAAACGGCAACTGATGATCTTCGCCTTCCTTCAGTCTCCTGCGCAAGTCCATCAGGTTTTTTGTCTTGTAATCGAGTACCGCCACTTCACCATTCGTATTTCTGTCTATGCGGTCTATGCGACCTTTCAGTATGATCTGGCCACTCTGCCATTCCAGCGTTTTTTCATTCTTGATTTCACCCATGTCAAACTGCCAGCCCGCTTCTTCATGCGCCTGCATCCAGGCGACATAGGCGGGGATAACTTTATCCCAGCGCACGCTATAAGCTAGTGCCGCCGGGCTTTTTTGCAATACATCGGCAAAAAAATCAGCGGATATGTTACGCAGCAGGGCTTCTCTATCTACACCAGGCTGCGCGACCTGCACTACTTTCAACTCTTCATGGTAACGCTTGAGGATGGCATGCAACCAGTCACCATAGTCACGCTTTTCCGGCATGTCTGACAGTTCATCCAGCGCACTCAAACCCAGCATGCGCCCGGCAAAAAACTGGTAGGGACATACCACCAGGCTGGTATAAGCACTGGCAGATAAAGTTGAAGGCAACAACGCAGCGGCAGAGGGCGTGGGCATATGCTGAGTGTTGGCTTGCATGGTCCTGGTCGGCATATCAAGGGGATGACTATCCAGCACGCCTTGCTGGGTACGCTCCAGCGTCAGACACAATTGTTCCAGCCAGGGGCTGACGGGATTATGTTCGCCATTCAGGCTGCCCTGCCAGGATAAAACGATGTCGGTATTACTCAGCAATAGCTCAGCAAAGTCACGCAATTGCTGTTGCTGGCGCGACTCGCGTGTTTCCAGTCCACATTCACGCCTGACTGCATTGGCGAAAAATAATATCTCGCTGGCCTGCGATGGCAGGTGTGAAGCATCCGCCCCAACCAACAACACCGCATCAAAAGGACGCAGGCGTGCGCCATTCAGCGGCAACATGACCACGCGCTTGTCGGTATGTGCGAACACAAATGCTGTGCTCTCCAGTTGCAGATTCATCAGGGCACGCCATTCAGCAAAGGTGAATGGCGTTTTCAAATCCTGACAGGCGAGCTGCAGCTTCTGTAGCAGTTGAATGATTTGCGCACCAGCCGGGTCTGCCTGAAAGGCATTGAACATGGAGAGGTCAAAGAATACCTGCAAACTCAGTGCACTCCATTCAGACAGACTGCGCCTGCCTGTGAAGTTGCCAGCCTGCCTGGCCATGGACCTGATCCAGCGGCTCGCTAGCCCGGTATCCTTGCCCGCATCCAGCGCGGCCAATACCGATTCCCAGCCACCCAGCACATTCGCACGACGCAAGACCAACTCTATACGCATGACCATATCGGCCTTGGCAGCGTTGGCATCTTGCTCATGCTCAGTATTGTCCGGGTCTTTCCATAGCAGGTAAGGTGACTTCAAGAAATCCAGCAAGGCCATGGTATCAGCCCGCGTCGTCACCACTTCCAGCCAGGCGGCAATAGCCGCCGCAGCGCGGGTAGTAGACAGTTTCCAGCCGGTTTCATCGGCCACCATGATCTGTGCGCGTTCCAGCAAGGCGCGTATGCGGCGGGAGACGACACGGTCTTGCGCCACGACGGCCACACTTTGCCTGCCGGCCTGCAGCCAGTTGATGATGGTTTGTGCCCCCTGCACCGCCTCATCTTCCAGCGACGTGGCGCGGCACAGACGTATGTGGGAAGTGTCTACATATTCAGTCAGCGCCTGCTGATGCTGGCTGCCAGTATCCTGCAAACCCGGCCAGGCATGATAATACGGCTGCGGCAACGTATGTGCGCGCCAGTCCAGACTGATTTGTAATACACTTTGCTTTTTGGCCCAAGCCTGCAAAAAAGCTTTTTCCATGGGGTTAGGCAAAGTCGGCGCTATCCACAGCAAAGGCTCACTGGCCTGAGCAGCAATTTGCAATAACTGTGCATAACGCTTTACCTGCGGGTCATTGCCATCGAGCTGGCTCTGCCAGACCGACCATACCAGTTGCGTTTCTTCGGATAATAAGGCTTGTGCAGGCGCAGGCAATTGCGCCAGTGCTGCCTGCCAGTCTTTTTCCAGCTTGCTTTTATCCTTGCCTATGGTGGGTAATAAGACAGCGGTCAATTCATCAGACAAGGTCAGCAGTGTTTGCGCCAGTGGCAACAAGTCAGTATTGCGGCGCGCACCAAATAATTTCTTTAACCATGGATGTTGCCTCAATTCAGCATACAAACCCATGAGCCTCTCACTGGCATCACCACCGTAATTACCTTGCAGTGCAGCA
This sequence comes from Undibacterium sp., assembly GCF_030683615.1. NCBI lineage: Bacteria > Pseudomonadati > Pseudomonadota > Betaproteobacteria > Burkholderiales > Oxalobacteraceae > Undibacterium > Undibacterium sp. The sequence goes on along the minus strand of NZ_JAUXQE010000013.1, from coordinate 58,015 downwards.
TCAGGCGCCTGCATTTCCAGCAGGGCAAACAGGGTCTGTATGCGTGGCGGAATGAAATTACCCTGCAATACCGTCCCCAGCGCCTTTAACAGGAGGTGGGCATGCTGATACGTAGGTACGATAACGCGGACGGCAGAAAAATCCCGTTCTTGCTGACGTCCCCAGCCCTGCTCTCTGGCAGAGCGCAAAAAAGCCTGGGCAGCCTGTTGCCAGAATAGCGGGCCAGCGGGTATCAGTTGGGGGGTATGTAGCATTAAGAAAGTGATGGTTTTACCTGAAGAGCAAGTATACTATGCGACTGCCCATGCATTTTGGCGGCAAGCATGACACTTTTCTAAAAAATAGGTTATTATCTATCGCATAGCCAACCACTCCTGACTCATTTTGTTTTAGTCACGGTGCAGCACCATTCAACACCATTGAATTTGTGACTATCACCCCCAGATTCAAACCAGAATGCGGCGCTGTCCCCAAAAACCGACATTCAGTGGCGCTGTTACCCCTTAATTTTTCCCTCTCGTTGAGGATTCCATGAGCGAAAACATCAAATATGTAAGCGATGCTTCATTCGAAGCAGACGTATTAAAATCTAACGTACCTGTATTGGTCGATTTCTGGGCTGAATGGTGTGGTCCTTGTAAAATGATCGCCCCTATACTGGAAGAAGTTGCCAAAGAATATAGCGGCAAAATCATCGTAGCCAAGATGGACGTAGATGCAAACCAGGCAATTCCTGCCAAGTTTGGCATCCGTGGCATCCCTACCCTGATCCTGTTCAAAGATGGTGCTGCTGCAGCGCAAAAAGTTGGTGCATTGGCAAAAGGCCAATTAACCTCTTTCATTGACAGTAATATTTAAGGTATTATTGTGGTCTGAAGCTTTAAAGCTGAAAACAACAAGATTGTTTACAGCTTTAAAGTGAAGAAAATGAAGAGACAGCTGCCCCGGTTGACAACCCTCAACTGCTGCATGCAAATTCAGACCTGAATTACATAATATTAAATAAAACGAAACCAAGACAGAAATTCTTTCTATCCTGTTTAATCCGTAGTTCCTCTGCTCACTCCCCCACCCCATAATCCCATCCCGGGACACTCACCATGCATCTATCTGAACTAAAGGCCTTACACGTATCCGCTTTATTGGAAATGGCCATAGGACTCGATATCGATAACGCTGCGCGTATGCGCAAGCAGGAATTGATGTTCGCGATTCTCAAAAAACGTGCAAAATCAGGCGAACAAATTTTTGGCGATGGCGCCCTTGAAGTATTGCCTGACGGCTTTGGCTTCCTGCGCTCACCAGATGCCAGTTACATGGCCTCGACTGACGATATTTATATTTCTCCTTCGCAAATCCGCCGTTTCAATCTGCATACTGGCGATTCCATCGAAGGTGAAGTGCGCACACCAAAAGACGGTGAACGCTATTTTGCATTGGTGAAGGTGGACAAGGTCAACGGCGAATCGCCAGAAGCCTCCAAGCACCGCATCCTGTTTGAAAACCTGACGCCGCTGCACCCGAACAAGGTATTGACACTCGAACGCGAAATGCGCGGCGAAGAAAATACCACTGGCCGCATCATCGACATGATCGCCCCTATCGGCCGTGGCCAGCGTGGCTTGCTGGTAGCGTCGCCAAAATCCGGTAAATCCGTCATGCTGCAACACGTAGCACACGCGATTACCACCAATCACCCTGACGTGACCCTCATCGTTTTGCTGATCGATGAACGTCCAGAGGAAGTGACCGAGATGCAGCGTTCGGTACGCGGTGAAGTGGTGGCGTCGACTTTCGATGAACCAGCTACCCGTCACGTACAAGTTGCTGAAATGGTGCTGGAAAAAGCCAAGCGCCTGGTAGAAATGAAAAAAGACGTGGTCATCCTGCTGGATTCCATCACCCGTCTGGCACGCGCTTACAATACCGTCATCCCTGCTTCTGGCAAGGTATTGACAGGTGGTGTGGATGCAAACGCGCTGCAACGTCCAAAACGATTCTTCGGTGCGGCACGGAATGTAGAAGAAGGCGGATCACTGACCATCATCGCGACAGCCCTGATCGAAACCGGCAGCCGTATGGATGACGTGATCTATGAAGAATTCAAAGGCACAGGCAATATGGAAGTTCATCTGGAACGCCGCCTTGCTGAAAAACGCGTCTACCCAGCTATCAACCTCAACAAATCCGGCACCCGTCGTGAAGAATTACTGATCAAGCCGGATCAGTTGCAGAAGATCTGGATCTTGCGCAAATTGCTGTATAGCATGGACGAGATCGAAGCGATGGAGTTCATCCTCGACAAGATGAAAGCCACGAAAAACAACGCAGAGTTTTTTGAAATGATGCGCAGAGGCGGATAAGTTTCCGATCTTGTTTTCAGGCTATAAAGCCGTCACGTTTGTGACGGCTTTTTTTATGCCTACTCGGGCTGAATGGCTTACTAGAATGGCTTACTAAGCTACAGCTTTCAATAAAACTATCGTCACCAGAAAAGAAGTATTGCTGATCGCCAGAACTGCGTGCGGCAAACCGGCGGCAAGATACAACAAGTCACCGGCACGCATGGTCTTTGTCCCCGCCTGCAATTCGACTTGCACTTCACCAGACAGGCACTGTATGGTGAGGGGGCCATGGACGTGATGGGAAGGCAGACTCTTTCCCTGTGCCAAGTTCATGCGTATGACTTCAAGATGCTCGTCTTTAAACAAGGCGTGCGCCGGTACAGCTAGTAATTGCCCTTCAGGCACCAGCAAGTTGCTCACTTCTCCTGAGTGTAAATGTGGTGTGGCCATTTTATTCTCCTCGTATTGCAATCAGGCACAGTGGCATGAGCAGCAACAGATCAAGTTGCCACATGAAAATCAATAATGATTTCGCCTGGCTCTTGTGAAACATAGGCCACCTTCACGCCAGTGCCAAAGTGTTGTGCGATTTGTGCCAGCAATGGCAAGGGATTATGGTCATTGCAAAAACGCATGGTTTCCCCTGGTTCTAATGCCGACAAGGCACCAAAAATCGCTGCATGGCGAAAGCGCTTGGCAACGCCACGTGCATCAAATTCATACACACCTTCAGCCAATACGGGAATGGAACAATCGTGAGCCATGATGAAACTCCTTTTAATATAGATTAAATAAGCAAAAATCACAGGGAGAGCCATTTCTGCTCTCCCTTAAATAAATAACTAAGCAATGGCTAAGCCTTGTTGGGAACTTTGGCATAGCTCATATCAGTCGCGCTGGTTTGCACACGCTTTTTGCCAATGAGCAAACGCAGGGCAAATACAGCCAGGCAAACAACACCCATCGAGAACACAATGTCACCAGGAACCCGTAGCCAAACCAGGGTTTCCATGAATTGTGAGTGTATGACCTCTGATGAACGTGCAAACCACATACCTTTGGTAATGCTGGCTACGGCCTGATAAATACCCGCTGGCACAAGTGACATGAACACCATCATTGCCAGTCCAGCATTGAGCAGCCAGAACATCGCCTGCAACAATTTATCGGACCAGAGAGCACGATCAGACAAGCCTCGCAGGCAGAACAACAGCAAGCCTATGCCCAGCATGCCGTAGACACCAAACAATGCGGCATGACCATGTGCAGCAGTCATGTTCAAACCTTGCATGTAGTACAGCGCTATCGGTGTATTGATGGAAAATCCTAGCAAGCCAGCACCAACGGTGTTCCAGAACCCAACGGCAATAAAGCACAATATCGACCACTTGTAAGCCTGCACCCAGGGCGCAGCTTTTGAGCGCTGGTAGTTGCGGAAAGCCTCAACACCTATCAGTGTCAGTGGTACAACTTCAAGCGCTGAGAACATGGCACCAATCGCGATGACAAAAGTCGGTGTCCCGGTGAAATACAGGTGATGCAAAGTACCCAGGATGCCGCCAAACAGGAAGACGATGGTTTCCAGAATAATTGCGCTATTGGCAGTTGCTGCATGTATCAAACCCAGACGGGTGAACAGCAAGGCGATGACTGCGGTGGCGAACACTTCAAAGAAGCCTTCTACCCACAGATGCACCAGCCACCAGCGCCAATATTCAATCATGGAGTAATGCGTGTGTGGCCCCCAGGTCAGTGAGGTGGCATAGAAACCACCGATACACATCGCGGCCAGGAACACCATCGCAATCAAACCACGGCTCTCTGATGGTTTTTTCAGTGCGGGCAATAAGCCACGTCCCAGCAAGGTCACCCAGAACAGCAGACCGACAAATAAAAGTATTTGCCAGACCCGGCCCATGCTGGTGAATTCCAGCCCTTGATTACCTATCCAGAAACTGAATTCATTGCCTTTGTGTTGCAGGCTACCCAGCCAGCCAAATGCAGTAGAACCGACCACGATAAACAGCAAGGCATAGAACAAAAGATTCACGCCAAACTTTTGAAACTTAGGTTCATGGCCAGAAATTGCTGGCGCTATATACAGACCTGTCGCCAGCCAGGCAGTAGCAATCCACAAGACCGCAAATTGTGTGTGTATCGTGCGGCTGACAGTGAATGGCAGTATGTCTGCCAAAGGAAAACCAAAAAAACTATGCCCTTCGACAGCATAGTGGGCCGTAATTACACCCATGCCGACTTGCGCCAGTATCAATCCAATGACGACATAGAAATACTTCCTGGTTGCCCGCATCGAAGGCGTGGGCTTCAGGTCAAACAAAGGATCTGTTTTGGGTGGTACAGGATCACCCTCTTCCTTGCTGATGGAATGATAGAAAATCATACCGGCAATGGCAGCAATCATCAGTATGATACTGGCGACAGACCAGATGCCAGCACCGGCAGTCGGCGTATTGTCCACCAACGGTTCATGTGGCCAATTGCTGGTATAGCTAAGGTCAACGGCACCTGGCCTGTCCGTCGCCGCAGACCATGCAGACCAAAAGAAAAAAGCTGGCAGTGCGTGCAAATCCTTGAATTCTGGCAAAGTACCCCTGTTCATCGCATATTGCTCACGCAATTTTTCCAGTGAAGGATCATTACCAAACAAGGCAATATAATGTTGCGCAACTTGCTGGACTGCCTTGGCACGGTCTGCGCTGAGCATGATCACATTCGTAGATGCCTCGTAAGTATTGCGTCGCATTTCCAGCTTCAGGCGCGCTTTCAACTCTGCCTGATGCCCTGGCTTGAGCTGTTCAAATGATGTTTGTCCTTCCTTTTGCGCCCACACATCCAGCAACGCCAATGATTCACGGTGCAGCCAATCGGCAGACCAGTCTGGTGCAACGTAACTGCCATGCCCCCACACAGAGCCTAATTGCTGTCCACCAGCAGATAACCAGGCTTCCTGACCGAGCGGTACCTGCCCGTCTGAAAATACGACTGTACCCTCGTCACTGACGACTTGTTTGGGAATCGGCGGCGCAGTCAGATAAATTTCTGTGCCTACCCAGCCCAAGACGGCAAAAGACAAGACACAGATGACGGCGAGCCAAGTCCAGAGTTTACGCGTGGCATGCATGGCGTGTTTCCTTATTGGTGAATTGAGAAAATTAGCGGACTCAAGAGCGTGTTTCATCTGACTGAATATTGCCTGCGAAACAAGCTTGACCCATTAAAGATTCATTTTATATACATGTATTTAAAGATACAAACAAAATGAATGTTTAATGAAAATCACTTGATAAAGATCAAATTTTTGACATAATCAGGTAATGCTTCTAAACATCTATACTATATGTATCTAATAGGCTATTGAGAAACAGCGATATGCTTTGACTACGCAGTCTCACTCTCACTCTCACTCTCATTCGCAAAGACAGGCTTTTGGAACCAATATGAGATTAACCGCATTCACCGACTACACTTTGCGCACGCTGATTTATCTGGCACAACATGAAGATAAATTGGTTACCATCCAGGAAATTGCTGAGCTGCACAGTATTTCAAAGAGCCATCTGACCAAGGTTGTCCATCAACTGGGAATGTCAAATAAAGTGGAGACCGTACGCGGTCGTCACGGAGGTTTGAAACTGAATCTGCCGCCAGAAAAGATCAATATCGGAGAAATTGTCCGCAATACAGAAACTGACTTTGATATGGCCGAGTGCTTTGACAGCAACAACAATACCTGCTCTTACTCTGGTTCTTGCAATTTAAAAGGAGTGTTGAGCAATGCGACAGCAGCATACCTGTCTGTTCTTGATGCAGTGACGCTGGCAGATTTGGTGGCAAAAAATAGTACCAGAAAAGTACAAGTTTATCCTCGCAAGAAAAGACAGCAGGATTAACAAGTTCAATTATCTTCCCATAAAAAAGGGCTCCAATCAGAAGATCAGGAGCCCAGTTTTCTACTTCATCCTGCTACAGCTTTATTTACCAGCCAAAATCTCAGGCTTGCTCCAGCCACCACCCACCGCTTTGTAGATGCTGACCACGGCAGACAATTGCGCACGCTTGCTGTCAATCAGGCTTGCTTGTGCCTGGAACAAATCACGTTGTGCATTCAAGACTTCCAGATAGCTGCTATAGCCATTCTTATAGCGCAGGTCAGCCAGGCGCAATGAATCTTTCAAGGCAGTCACCCTGCGCTCGGAAGCCACATTCACCTGCTCATTGGCCGCCGTATTGTTGAGCGCGTCATGCACATCACGGAAAGCGCCCTGCACTGCCTGCACATATTGCGCCAGTGCCTGGTTCTTGCGGGCTTCAGCACCTTGCACTACCGCACCAATTGCACCTGCACGGAAAATAGGTTGCGCGAGGCTACTACCCAGGCTCCACAGCAGCGAAGCAGGATTAATCAAATCCTCAAACACCTTGGATTCATAACCAGCAGTCGTCGTCAGCTTTAGACTAGGAAAGTATTGCGACTTGGCCTGACCGATATCTGCATTGGCAGCTACCAGCGCCTGCTCTGCCGACAGGATGTCCGGACGACGGTTCAGCAAATCAGACGGCAAGTCCGCAGGCATGATCAATTGCTGATGCAAGCTATCAATCGCATTGCCTCGTGCAATCACAGGTTGTGCAATGGCGCTGGCAGAACGGCCCAGCAAGACCGCCAGTGTCGACTCTATATTCGACAAAGACTGTTTGGCCTGGGCGTAACTGATTTCAGATGCCGCAGCTTCAGATTCAGCCACATGCAAGTCGAGCTCACTGGTCGAGCCAGCTGTAAAACGACGCTTTTGCAGACGCAAGTTTTCCTGACGGGTTTTCAAGGTCGAATCAGCCAGGGCCAGTTGGGCATCGGCGGCACGCATGGCGAAATAGCTTTGCGCAACATTCGCATACAGGCTGCTTTGCACCAGGCCACGGTTGGCTTCCTGTGCCAGCAAACGCGCGCGGGCAGCTTCATCTGCGCGCGCCAGTTTGCCCCAGAAATCAACTTCATACGAAGCCGTCAGGCTTAGTTGAAAGTCTTTGCCATAAGGGCTGGCACCAGCCCCCAGCTTGCCGGCATTTTCGCTGGTGCGGGTACGGGTAGCACCCAGATTGGCGTCGACGCTGGGATAGCGATTTGAATTTGCACCTACCGCAACAGCACGCGCTTCTTCTATACGGGCCGCAGCCAGGATCAAGTCCTGATTATTCTTGCTGGCTTCATCCAGCAAGCTATCCAGCACCGGGTCTTGAAAGTTTTTCCACCAGGCGGCATAGTCCACTGCGCCCTGCTTGTTTTGTGTTGCCACTACACCCAGGCTGGCCGGGGTTTCCAGTGCAGGGCGCTGGTAATTTGGCCCTACCGAGGCACAGCCTGCCAGCACCATGCTGGCAACCAGCGTAGTTAATATGAATTTTGTACCAGACATCATTATTCCTTCACATCTGCTTGAGGCGCATTGTGCAAAATATGGACAGGATGCTCAAAATCCTGCTCTGTGGTTTTCAAGCGTCTGTCATTGATCAGCTTGAAGAACAAAGGCACAAAGAAGATCGCCAGGAAAGTCGCTGCCAGCATGCCGCCCAAAACACCAGTACCCAGGGATTGACGTGCAGCCGCACCTGCACCGCTTGAGAAAGCCAGTGGCACCACACCCAAAATAAAGGCCAGCGAAGTCATCAGAATAGGACGGAAGCGCAAGCGTGCTGCCTCCAGCGCTGCAGCCACAGGTGCATACCCCTCATTCACTTTCATGACCGCAAATTCCACAATCAGAATCGCATTCTTCGCTGACAAACCTAATAACGTCACCAGACCGATCTGGAAGTACACGTCATTGTTGAAGTGACGGAGGTACACCGCCAGCAAGGCACCAAAGATACCAAAAGGCATAGCCAGCAAGACCGAGAATGGCAGAGACCATTTTTCATACTGTGCAGCCAGTATCAGGAAAATCATCAATACACCAGCGCCCAGTGCCAGACCTGCGGCATTGCTGCTGCGTTTTTCCTGGAAGGAAGCGCCGCCCCAGTCGTAGACAACATCGGCTGGCAAGACGTTTTTCGCGGCTCTTTCCATCGCTGCAATCGCCTGACCAGAACTAAAACCTGGCTTGGCATCACCCAGCAATTTAATGGACGGCAAGGCATTAAAACGTTGTACAGAATCAGGACCAGTGATGAACTTGATGGTCGTGAATGCGCGCACCGGTATCATCTGCCCGGTATTGGAACGTACGTACATACTGCCTATATCATCCGGCTTGGCACGGTACTGGCCTTCTGCCTGCAACTGCACGGTGTAGATACGGCCGTTCTTGTTGAAGTCATTGACGTAGTAACTACCCATGGTCGCAGCCAGAGTGTTATACACATCAGCCAGGGCCACACCCATGGAGCGAGCTTTTTCATTGTCCACATCAACATACAGTTGTGGCGAATTGGCTTGCCACAGAGTTTTCACGCCAGCCAGCTCGGGCTGCTTGTTGGCTTCCGCAATCAACAAAGGCAAGATCTGAGCCAAACGCTTGACGCCACCTTCACCAGCATTTTGCAGGTAGAACTCAAAACCACCAGTCTGACCTAGACCCTGGATGGCAGGCGGAGCAAAGAATAACGGCAAACCCTCCTTGATGCGGCCGGTCTTCATATAGCTTTCACCCACCATCTGATGAGCGGATTGAGTACGCTCTTCCCAAGGCTTCAAGGGGAAGAACATGGTTGCAGCAGATGATTTCAAACCGCCACCGCCCAGGAAATCCAGACCAACCAGGGCAAAAGTCGTATCGATATTCTTGTTGGTTTTCATGATGGATTCAACGTCACGCACCATTGCATCAGTACGGTCCAGCGAAGCACCTTCAGGCATGATGGCAGCACCGATGAAATAACCCTGATCTTCATCCGGCACCAGACCACCAGGTACATTTTTCCACAACACACCAGTCAGGGCAACCATACCCAGCACCAGTGCGATACCCAGCACAGCACGCTTCATGAAAAAGGTAACGCCATCAGTGTAACGCTTGGTCAGACGCAAGAAAGCTGCATTGAACCACGTAAAGAATCGGTTGTGATTTTCAGAACCAGGCTTGAGCAAGATCGCGCACAGTGCCGGTGTCAATGTCAATGCAACGATACCGGACAAGACCACAGCAATGGAAATCGTGACCGAGAACTGACGATACAATTCACCCGCCAGACCACCGAGGAAAGCGATAGGACCAAAGGCGGCAACCAGTACCAGCACAATCGCGATCACCGGGCCAGTCACTTCATGCATGGCTTCAATTGCCGCATCTTTCGGCGACATCCCCTCTTCGTTCATCAGGCGTTCAACGTTTTCCAGCACCACAATCGCATCGTCCACCACAATACCAATCGCCAGCACCATACCGAACAATGTCAGTGTGTTGATGCTATAGCCAAGCAAATGCAAACCAGCCATGGTACCAATCAGCGATACTGGTACTGCCAGCGTAGGGATGATGGTGGCACGCCAGCTTTGCAGGAACAGATATACAACGATGAACACCAGCACCATCGCTTCGGCCAAGGTTTTCAACACCTCAGCAATCGACTCAGTCACAAACGGCGTGGTGTCATATGGCGTGGCATACTCCATGCCTTCAGGGAATTTCGCCTTCAGGTCCTGCAGCGTTTTTTCCACCGCCTTGCGGGTTTCCAGCGCATTTGCGCCGGTTTGCAAGAACACACCGATGTTGGCTGATGGGTGACCATTGACGCGACCATACAGATTGTAATCCTTGGAACCCAATTCAACCCGTGCCACGTCACTGACACGGATAGCGGCACCACCCTTGGCAGATTTGACGATGATATTGGCAAATTCAGATGGTTCCAGCAAGCGGCCCTTGGCCGTGACTGTCATCGTCAATTCTTCAGTGTTGTTTGGTGGCGCACCAACCTTACCAGCAGCATACTGTGCATTTTGCTCAGTAATCGCATTCGAGATATCGCCTACCGTCACGCCCAGCTGTGCCATGCGGTCAGGACGCATCCAGATACGCATCGCATAATCCTTGGCACCGAAAATCTGGATATTGGTGGTACCCGGCACGCGCTTCAATGCATCCAGCACATTCTGGGTTGCATAGTTGGACAGGAACAAGGCATCGTAACGATTATCTGGCGAGAACAGCGCCGCCACTACCAGGAAATTAGACGAGCTCTTCGAGACCGTCACACCCTGGCGACGTACTTCCTGTGGCAGCTTGGCGTCTGCCTGGCGCACCCGGTTATTGACGTTAACTGCGGCAATATCCAGATCGGTACCTACTTCGAATGTCACGCTGATGGACACACGGCCATCGGCAGACGAGACCGAATCCATATACAGCATGTTTTCAACACCATTGATTTGCTCTTCAATAGGTGCTGCCACTGTGCGCTCTATCACCTCGGCAGAAGCGCCGGGATAAAAAGCAGTCACGTTCACTACCGGCGGAGAAATCTCCGGGTAGCGCGAAATCGGCAGAACGCGCAAGGCGGCCAGACCGGCCAGCACGATGATCAGCGACAAGACAGTCGCGAAGATCGGCCGGTTAATAAAAAATTTTGAGAACATGAATTATTCCTTGTAGCCTTAGCTAAGTTATGCAGCGGATTTTCAGCTGGTCAGAAGCTTAGTGTTTTGCCTCTGCACTGGCCGCAGCACTTGCAGCCGGGGCCGAAGCTGCCGCTGCCGCAGGTTTATCATCAGGTTTGGCCGCTGGTGCACCTGCAGGAGCAGCCGGTGTCGATGCCGCCTTGGCCGTAATCGCGATTGGTGTCACTGTCATGCCAGGATCATGTGCTTTGATGAAGCCATCCACCAACACGCGGTCGCCACCTTGCAAACCCTTGGTCACTATCCATTCACCATGCGACCAGCCATCCAACTCAACCGGTTTCGGCACCAGCTTGTTATCAGGCGACACTGTGAACACGATTTTCCCCATAGGGCTGTCTATCACTGCACGCTGAGGTATCGCAATAGCCGCACTGCGGGTAGCACCGCTGAGTATCACGCGCACAAACTGGCCTGGGCGCAAAGTACCTTCAGGATTAGGCACCTGGGCACGGGCATCAAATCCGCCAGTTGCCGGGTTCACCTTTTCACTGACAAAATTCATCTTGCCTGTGACAGGAGCCATGCTGCCGTCAGCCAGCTTCAACTGCACATCAAACGCCAGGCTGCCGTTATTGGTTTTCTTGCCAGGCAAGGCAATCTTGCCAGCGCCTACATCCTTGCTCAGCTTCAGGTAATCTGCTTCAGGTACGCTGAAGTTGACATACACTGGATCAGTTTGCACGATGGTCGTCAACAAACTGTCCGCCGCTGTCACCAGGCTGCCGTTGGATTTGGCGGCAACTCCCGTCACACCATCGATAGGCGCCACGACACGGGTATAACCAAGATTGAGTTTGGCTTCATTGACCTGCGCCTGCACCTGCTTGTAGCTGGCTTCTGCTGTTTCCAACGCAGACTTGGCATCGTCAAACTCTTTCTGGCTGATGGCTTTCTCTGCTGCCAGTGGCGTCAGGCGGGAAAATTCGCGCTTGGCCTGGTTCAGCTTGGCTTCTGCCACACCAGCAGACGCTTCTGCAGATGCCAGTTGCGTGCGGTAAGCACCCGGGTCAATCTGGAACAGAACAGTGCCAGCCTTAACGCGCGAACCTTCTTCATACAGGCGATTTTCTAAAATACCGGCAACACGGGCGCGCACTTCTGTCTCACGTGAACCTGCGGTTTGCGCCGCATATTCAAAGTCCATGCCCAGGTTGCGCGGCTGCACGGTCACGACATTCACTTCCGGCGGTGGCATCTTGCCAGGTCCGGCAGCGTTTGCCCCACCTTTGTCGCCACAGGCAGCCAATACCAGCAAAGGTAGGCTGATGGCAGCAATACGCAAGGCAGGCAAAGCCTGAGTCATATGACTGGTTATCGAAGATAGCTTAAATACATTTGTTATTGGTTTTGCAGGGGAGCGCATAGGAGATTCTTTCTTCTAAAAGGAAAGGCGGTGTGCTATTATATACATTCACGAATGTTTGTAAATAAAGTTTTTAAACAGCCCTACTTAATTACAGGGAATTTTGGTGACATCCGGATACTTACCTGCCACGAAAAACCACCGTTGTATGGTTGAAATACAGTGAAACAGAGGTGGTTTTTTGTAAGCCGTGTTTGCAAGACTCTTCGTGAGTTGGTTTCAAATTAACAAGAATTGTTTGCAGTCATTAGCAGCATGAATGACCAGCGCGGCAATTAAATGCTTTATAAAGCAGACTGATGAAAGCCTCATGACATCCCGATCCCAAGGGTTGATAGAGACTGGCAAGTCAGACAAGAAAACAAGTATAGAGCAGACAATAAATTTCTGCTGCCAGGCAACAAGTTTGATCTGGAACAGCGCGATTTTTAAAATAAGCAGCAGTATCAATCCGTAACAGTGCAGGCTTTAAAAACATAAAAACGGTATAAACCGAAACACATGCCTTACTCACGTAGAGCGAATAGCAGAAAGCTTCTTACTTTCACAGGCACTCGCCCTACTGTGCTTACTTACAATAACGAAGAGACAGCAAAAAAATTGTACGCAGTAATAAAACGCAGCGTGCGCAAAGGAAACAACATGGTCAGAAAGACGAAAGAAGAAGCACAGGAAACTTATAATACGCTGCTAGACGCAGCAGAAAAAGTATTCGCCGAAAGAGGTGTCACCAGCACCACACTCAATGATGTTGCCACGGCAGCAGGCATGACACGCGGCGCCATTTACTGGCACTTCAAGGATAAAAATGCCCTCTTTCAGGCCATGTGCGACCGCGCCTTTCTACCCATGGAAGCCTTGCTTAATGAAATTGTTTCTGCACCGCTCAAAGACCCGCTGGCTGGCCTCAAAGAGTTAAATGTCCACTTTCTTAACCTGGTTACAGGCAACCCGCGTCAGCAAAATGTGTTTGACATCATTTTTCATCGTTGTGAGAAAAACAGCGAACTGATTTTTTTCAGTGCCGAAAGCGAAAAACGGGATGAATGCCTGGCCAAAGTACAAGCCATGATCCAGCAAGCTGTTGATCAGGGGCAATTACATCCAGACACCGACACCTGGATCGCCATGCAAGCCAGCCACGCCTATGTCATAGGCATAGTCCATGAATGGCTGGAAGACTCTTCCGCCTATTGTCTGATGCAACATGCGGAAGACATGGTAGACATATTCATGGCAGGCCTGGTAGCCCGCCCGCCATTAAAAAAATCGAAGCCTGCTGAGCAGGGATGCAATATGCGCCAGGCTTCTGGGCAAAACTAAACTGGCAACTTCCAGTCAAACCGTACTGCCATCATGCGCAGTACGAAACATATACCCACCCCAAATGCCAGGGCAACACCTTCATTGACCTCTAGCCGGTTCAGTATCAGATAAGTCCAGCAACCCGCAAAGGCGCAAGTCGCATATAAATGGCTGCGCCGGAACACCAGCGGTATTTCATTACAGATAATATCGCGCAAGACACCACCAAAAATACCGGTGATCACCCCCATCATGACACAGACAAACATCGGCATCTGCGCCTCTTGCGCCAGCGACGCCCCGGTCACGCTGAACAAACCCAGTCCCAGCGCATCTGCCAGCACGATGGCATTTTCCGTCACTGCATTACGCAAATGCCGTAAAAACGGGATGGCGACGACAGACATTACAAAGATGATGATAGGGTATTCCTGATTCTCCACCCAAAACAGAGGCCGCCGGTCCAGCAGCAAGTCACGCAGGGTGCCACCGCCAAAGGCTGTGATAAAGGCCACAGTAAACACCCCCACCACATCCATGCGCTTGCGTCGCGCCTCAATAAATCCCGAACTGGCAAAAGCCAGTATCCCGGCGACTTCAATGGTATGCAACATCGAACTCATACCCAGATAGCTCGTCGTCATGTTTCTCCTTCAGGATTTGGTGCAAAAATGGGGATTTTAGCAAGTTGAACGTGATTTTGGGTCTAGAGTTTGTGTGTGAAATTCAAAACCTCTCACCACAGAGACACGGAGGCACAGAGAACGACAAAGAGAAATGCAAAAAAACAGAAGGCTACAAGAAGAAGCCACCTCCTTAAATTCGTCGTTCCTGCGTAGGCAGGAACTCACACCGGGCTGGCGCTCCAGCGGTGTTCGAAGCAAACTAGGAGAGACCACAACAAAAAGAACGAAAACATGCACAATAAGTAACACAACCGCAAGCAGATTCACCTTATCCACCCAACATTTATCCTCAATCCCCGCCCATCCCACACGAAACCTCATCGCAAAAATCCCAATTTCCGTTGTATAATCATCGGCTTGGCATTTTGGGCGTCCAAAATCCAGACAATTATTTAAACCTTTGGCAAGTGATAATGCAATCGGGTCAAGAAGCAAGGCGACCGACGAAGTGCTTATTGGCTACCTACACTATTTTCGAGGCAAGCATGAGAGATGGCATCCACCCAAATTATCGCGAAGTTCTGTTCCACGACGTTTCTTGCGATTTCAAATTCATCACACGCTCAACAATCAACACCAAAGACAAAGGTGAGTTTGAAGGCAAAGAATACCCACTGGTAAAGATCGAGGTTTCTGCAGAATCTCATCCTTTCTACACTGGCAAACACAAAATCGTGGATACAGCCGGTCGCGTTGAAAAATTCCGCCAAAAGTTCGGCAAAGTCGGTTCCAAGACTTCTGTCGCCAACTAATTGGCCAGGGAAACACAGACGAATCTCAAGTAGCACAGTCTCATGCGTTAGCAGGGCCAGCCTTGCTAATACAAAATCGCGGAGTACGCAAGATCGTCTGTGGTTCCCAAGAATTTTTAGTAAAAAAGGCAGCTCAGGCTGCCTTTTTTACTAAAGCTTTACCCTACAATAAGCATCCTTTCCCTCCACCACCCAGATATGAAGCCAGTCCGACTTCCTGCCGCCGCAACTGTTGCGCTACCGCGCTGGGGAATCATCGCCCTCTGTCTCCTGTATATCCTGCCCGGCCTGATAGGCCGCGATCCGTGGAAAGGTGACGATGCTGCCGGCTTCGGCATCATGTGGACCATGGCACACGGCAACCTGTCTGACTGGCTGTGGCCGCACATCGTCGGCCTGCCCATGCCAGAAGAAGGCCCGCTGGCGTTTTGGCTTGGTGCCATCTGCATTAAATTATTTGGCTGGCTGGTGGGTGAACCCATGGCCGCCCGCCTGAGTACCGGTATATTCTTCCTGCTCGGCTCACTCTCGGTATGGTATGCCACCTACCTGCTGGGCCGCAGGCCAGAAGCACAGCCATTGAAGTTGGCCTTTGGCGGCCAGCCAGAAGCACGCGACTTTGGTCGCACCCTGGCCGACGGTGCATTGCTGATTTATCTTGGCTGCCTGGGCCTGCTATTGCGCAGCCATGAAACCAGCACCGAAGCACTGCAAATATCCCTGATCGCCTGCACCCTGTATTTATGTGTGCGCCTGCTGGATGAACCAGGCAAGCTCACCGCCGCCAAAATTGGCGGCACACTAGGCTTGCTGGTACTGACCCGTGGCTGGGTATTGCCCCTGGGTTTATGGATCAGCCTGCTGGCAGTGTGTACCTACCGCCAGCAACGCCAACCCCTGAAATATTTGCTCAACATCACCCTGCCGCTGACCATCGCCGTTGCAGGTCTCTGGCTATTCACTATCAGCCTGGTACACCCCTATGACAGCTCGCCTTATCAGGGCTGGATGCTGTGGAATTATCGTCAGTTCAACTTCCCCAGGTTTGAAAGCATCAGTTACCTGTTGCGCTATGGCATCTGGTATAGCTGGCCTGCATGGCCATTTGCAGCCTGGGCCATCTTTGCCTGGCGCAAGCAAGAGAAAGCCCTCCACATCTCCCTGCCTGTCAGCTTTTTAATTTGCTTCGGCGTGCTGGCCATACTCAATCACCAGTCAGAAGAAGCGATACTCTTGCCGATACTGCCACCGCTGGCAATACTCGCCGCCTTTGGCTTGCCAACCATGAAGCGCAGCGCCATCAATGCCGTTGACTGGTTCTCTGTCATCGTCTTCACCGCCGTCGCCGCCTTTATCTGGCTGTACTGGCTGGCTGACCAGACAGGCTGGCCACCCGGCATGGCGAAAAGAGCTGGCAACCTGGTGCCAGGCTACCAGTCCAGCTTCAATATTTTTGTCTTCATCATCGCACTGAGTGCAACAGTAGCCTGGTTCCGCCTTGTCTACTGGCGCATCTCCAGACAGCCTGCCGTATTGTGGCGCGCAGTAGTATTGTCCAGTGGGGGCGTTATCTTATGCTGGCTACTGGTGCAAAGTCTGGGCTTGCAGTGGCTGGACCAAAAAGTCAGCTATGCGCCACTGTCCAAAGAACTCGCGCAAAAAGTGCCACCCAATATGGGCTGCATACAAGCCCACATTGGCCCATCACAACGCGCTTCATTTGCGTATTTTGGCAAGCTGCACTTTGCCGGATTCTCTGACCATGACTGCCAGCTGTTACTGGTACAAAACAGCAAGAAATCCGCGCATGAGAGCGTGCTGCCACCTGAATACAAACCAGAGCACTGGTCTGTCATCTGGTCTGGCCACCGCGCTGCCGACAATGACGAATTGTTTACCCTGTACCAGCGCAAGCAGCAATGAAGACCGAACACCCCAGCACACTGCGCGGCAACATCAAACGCATCGCCTCACTATCATGGCCCATGATGGTGGGCCAGATGGCCGTGGTGGGCAATGGGGTGATAGACACAGCCATGACTTCGCGCTTCTCGGCGACTGACCTGGCCGCACTCTCCATCGGCATCTCAATTTATGTCAGCATCTTCGTTGGCCTCAATGGCATCTTGCAAGCCATCTCCCCTGTCGTTGGTCAATTATTCGGCGCACGCAAATTCAAAAAGATAGGCGCAGAAATCAAGCAAGGCGTATGGCTGGGCGCTTTCCTTGCCTGTATAGGCTGCCTCATCCTGCTATTCCCAAATAGTCTGCTCTCCATCGCGCAAGCCTCGCCCACCTTGAATGACAAGGCTGCGCAATACCTGCAAATACTCGCCATCGCCCTGCCCGCCACGCTAGGCTTCAGGATTTATGGCGCACTCAACAATGCGGTTGGCCGCCCCAAGATGGTCATGGCCATCCAGCTCGCTGCACTGGCGATAAAAATCCCGCTCAATACCCTCTTCATATTCGGTGGCCTTGGCATACCCGCCATGGGCGGCCCCGGCTGCGCTGCCGCCACTGCTGTCAATGCCTGGCTCATGCTCATCACTGCCTGGCTCATGCTCAAGCACGTCAAATATTATGAATTGTTTGCATTATTTGGCACAGGCTTCGTCAAACCCAACTGGAAAGCCCTGCGCAGCCTGCTGCACCTTGGCATACCCATGGGCCTGAGCTACCTCATCGAAGTCACCGCCTTTGCTTTCATGGCCCTGTTCATTGCACGACTGGGTGAAGTGGCAGTATCCGGCCACCAGCTCACCGCCAACTTTGGCACCATCCTGTACATGCTTCCCCTGGCGATTGCCAGCGCCACCGGCACCCTGGTCGCGCAAGCCATAGGCGCCAAGCAAATGCAGGCTGCCCGCGTCACTGGCAATGCAGGCATCATCCTGGCTGCCATGCTGGCTGTGCCCATCGGCATCACCATCTGGTTCAGCCGCGACCTGATTTTGCATGCCTACACATCTAACCCCATCATCATCGCAGCTGCCTTCCCGCTGTTCACCTTCATTTCGGTGTACCAGATTTTTGATGCGATACAAGTCACCACCGCCTTCATCCTGCGCGCCTACAAAATCGCCATCGTTCCCACCATCCTGTACGCCTTTGCGCTATGGGGCTGCGGCCTCGGCGGCGGCGTTATCCTCGGCCTGGACCCCTACAACATCAGCCCGGCTTTCTTGCACGGCGCAGCAGGCTTCTGGATGGCCAACAGCACCAGCCTCGCCATCGTCGCCTTCAGCCTGTGGTACTACCTGCGCATCGTCCAAAGACGCTTCCCCACCCCCGCCATGTGGCGCAGGAACGTAAATTTTGACCAGCCAGGCAGAAATCCATAAACACAGCAAACCGCAAAAACAGCAAGCCACTTGCAAAATCCTGACGGCTCTGTCATAATTTTGTTCTGCGTTGCCGAGATGGCGGAATAGGTAGACGCACGGGACTCAAAATCCCGCGCCGCAAGGCGTGCCGGTTCGATTCCGGCTCTCGGCACCAAAAGCATTTGTAAGGCTCTCCATGTGAGAGCCTTTTTGCTTGGGTGATCAGGTTTATTTTTACCAGCTACGGATTCTTTTGCAAATAATCCGCACACTCATTCAACTGCCTGAGCACAAGCTCACGCACATAATCAAAAGTTGGTGTGTAGCCGATTGTATCGATAGCGTCGAACTGCTTACGCAGTGAACTCGTATCGCCATGCAGAATTGTATTAATCGCCTTTACATGCCTGACCAAAAATTGACTCGCTGCGAGTAATTGCGCAGGCTCCTTTTCTGCCACAAGGGCAAAATCAAACATATCTCTGGCCTGCAAGCGATCACCACGATGGAAAAATTTCTTGGCAATGATTTCTGCCGAAGTCTCCACCCTCACCTGTCGCCCGAAAATTTCCTCAAAAAGAAAAGGTGCATCAGTGAGATTAGGTGAAGCGACAAAATCAATCTCACCATTCGGCAAGAAAAGTTTGACGTAATTTTCCGCTTCCGTATACTCAGTAGTAATACTCTCGGCCTGATCACTAAGACGCGGCGTGACATACTTCAAAGCCTGCGGATCAGGCACAAAAATATCAATATCCTTGCTGAACCGATGCTAATAACGACGCATCAACACCGTCCCACCACCAAAAGTCCAGTACAAATTCTTTGTGCCATGAGTCTCGATTTCATTAATCAAAGTCAGACTCTTTTTAAACAAATCCTCCCAAATCGCCAAATCCGCCATTACCAGACCTTTCTATAGATATGCAAATCGCTGGCAAACTTCGACACATTGCGCATAATGGTTCGCGTTGAGGTCTGGCTTGCAGTCGCTGCTTCATGAATCGCCTTTACGACAATAGGCAATGGCGTCTCTTCCAGGAGAGTCATGAGGTGAGGCTGATATTCAGCAGGCGCAATCCCTGTCCCCAAAATCTCTTTCAACTGAGATGAAGACAGCATCAGCCCATAACTGGTGCTGGCAGTACGCGCAGCAATATCCAGAGCCTTGCTAACGCCCTTGGCAGGTTTCGCATCCAGGTCTAGCCCCAAAATAGCCAATAGATTAAGCAGCTTGCTATAGCCAAGATCAGACAAGACGCCACTTTCAAGCTGATTGACCGTTGTACGTGACAATCCTGCAAGCTTGGCGACTTGCGCCTGCGTCAGTCCCAACGCAGCCCTTGCCTCTTTTACTTGATCGCCAATCTCGTGAAGTTTCATAAACATTTATTTGTTCAGTATATTGAACATAATTATGGAACAATATGATTAAAAATCAAGGGAATATCATCCAGAATTTGAAAAGACTGCCTAAGGCTATAGATATTTACCAATAAACAACTCTATGGATTCAAAATGCCAAACTAGCCATTCTGTGCAGGGATGCCAGAATCTGCTCGCTTGCTTACTGAGTTGTCGCTATTAGTTTGTGGTTCCCTTCTCATTCCATGCCAACGCCACCAAACACTCACGCGCAATTTCCCAATACAGAAATTATTCTCCACTTCAAAAAGGAAGAAGTGCATTAAGTTACTATCCCATCAAGTACAATCTTTACTCCTCCCGAAGCGCAACACAAACACGACACCGATGGATAAGAAAACTCTCACCGAACGTGATATTTGCACAAAGTACATTACACCAGCCGTAACAAGTGCTGGCTGGGACTTGCATACCCAAATCCGTGAAGAAGTGAGTTTTACCAAAGGCCGCATCATAGTGCGGGGCAAGTTACATACTCGCGGCGAGCAAAAACGTGCTGATTACATCCTCTACTACAAGTCGAACATCCCGCTGGCAGTCATTGAAGCCAAAGACAACACTCATAGTCTAGGCGCTGGTATGCAGCAAGCGCTCAATTATGCAGAGACCTTGGGTGTGCCATTTGTCTTTAGTTCTAATGGTGACGGCTTTCTGATGCATGACCGTACAGGGAGCGCAGAAAAGACAGAAATAGAACTAAGCCTGGATGCCTTCCCTGACCCGACTCAACTCTGGCAGCGTTATTGCCAATGGAAAGGGATAGAAACTCCCGCCGCAATCCAGACAATTGAGATGCCTTATTACGATGACGGTACTGGTCGCTCACCACGTTACTATCAAGCGAGTGCCATCAATAGCACCATTGAAGCAGTCGCTCAGGGACAACAGCGCATTCTCCTGGTGATGGCAACCGGCACTGGCAAAACTTACACCGCGTTCCAGATCATCTGGCGTTTATGGAAATCCGGTGCCAAAAAACGCATACTATTTCTGGCAGATCGCAACATCCTCGTCGATCAGACCAAGAATAATGATTTCAAGCCCTTCGGCGCGGCCATGACCAAGATCACAAAGCGCCAGGTTGATAAAAGTTACGAGATTTACCTATGTCTGTATCAAGCGGTCACCGGCACAGAAGAAGAACAAAACATCTACAAGCAATTTTCGCCTGATTTCTTTGACCTCATCGTCATTGACGAATGTCATCGTGGCAGTGCTGCTGAGGATTCTGCATGGCGTTCTATTTTGACTTACTTCTCTAATGCAACGCATATAGGCTTAACCGCTACGCCAAAAGAAACCAAAGAGGTTTCAAGCATTAACTATTTTGGTGATCCAGTTTACAGCTATACCCTCAAGCAAGGCATAGAAGATGGCTTCCTCGCTCCATACAAAGTAGTACGTATTGATATAGACAAAGACGTACAAGGCTGGCGTCCAAGCAAGGGGCAGCTTGATAAGAATGGCCAGGAAATTGAAGACCGTATCTACAATCAAATCGATATGGACAGAACCTTGGTACTTGAGAAGCGCACAGAACTCGTCGCCAAAAAGATCACACAATTTCTGACATCCACTGATCCTTACGCCAAAACCATCGTCTTCTGCGATGACATCGACCACGCCGAGCGCATGCGCCAAGCTTTAGTCAATCTCAATCCAGAACGAGTGAAAGAAAATCGCAAATACATCATGCGGATAACTGGCGATGAAAAAGAAGGTAAAGCTGAGCTTGATAATTTTATCAATCCAGAGGAGCGATACCCAGTCATTGCCACAACTTCCAAGCTCATGACCACCGGCGTTGATGCACAAACTTGCAAGCTGGTGGTATTGGATCAGCACATCAATTCCATGACCGAGTTCAAACAAATGATAGGACGTGGCACGCGCATCAACGAGGATTACGATAAATACTGGTTCACCATCATGGATTTCAAGAAGGCGACAGAACTGTTTGCTGATAAAGATTTTGATGGTGAGCCAGTTGTCATCTATGAACCCACAGCAGACGAGTCGCCAGTACCGCCAGACGAAGAAACCGACATCTTGCTGGACGAACATGGCAACCCCATCTTGCCCGAAGATGCCAATACTCAAGATCAACTCGTCTATGATGAAAGTCAAAGCGATCTAAACGGCAACGAAGTGCATCAAGGTCGGGTAAAATATATCGTCAGCGACGTAGAAGTATTTGTCACTTCAGAACGCGTGCAATACATGGGGCCGGACGGCAAGCTCATCACAGAATCTCTCAAGGATTACACGCGCCAGACTGTACGCAAAGATTACACTTCGCTAGATCAATTCCTGCTGCGCTGGAGCAAAGCCGAACGTAAAACTGCGATTCTGCAAGAGCTTGAACAGCACGGCGTATTGCTGGAAGCACTTGCACAAGACGTAGGTAAAGATTTCGACGCCTTCGATTTGATCTGCCACATCGCATTTGATCAACCGCCACTCACCCGTCGTGAACGGGCTGATCAAGTAAAAAAGCGCAACTACTTCACAAAATATGGCGAGCAAGCACGGCAGGTTCTGGAAATACTTCTGGAGAAATACGCCGACACTGGTATAGAGAATATTGAAGATATTAAAATCCTCACCCTTGATCCATTTAAAACCATGGGCACAGCTAGTGAGCTAGTCTCTGCCTTTGGTGGCAAACCCGCATATATGGCAGCACTGTATGAGCTAGAACAAAATCTGTACGCATAAACATTCAGATAAGTAGGGCGCGCCATGCGCACCGCCCAAACCAGTAACAATCAAAGATAAGTGCGTATAACGCACCCCACGTAAACATAACCCGCAACATTAAGAAATCACCATGAGCATTTCCAGCACCATCAAATCCATCCAGGACATCATGCGCAAAGACGTAGGCGTCGATGGCGACGCCCAGCGACTTAGCCAATTAGTCTGGATGTTATTCCTCAAGATATTTGATGACCGCGAATCAGAATGGGAACTGCTGCAAGATAACTACCGGTCACCACTGCCAGAAAAATACCGTTGGCGCAACTGGGCTGCCAATGCAGAGGGCATGACAGGCGATGAACTCAAGAAATTTCTTGATAATGATATGTTCCCGGCATTACAACAACTTGAAGCCAAGGGAGACGACCAGCGCGCCTACGTGATTCGCTCCGTATTCGAAGACGCCTACAACTACATGAAATCTGGTCAACTGATACGCCAGGTCATCAACAAAATTCAGGAAGGCGTCGATTTTAACAAAGCGCAAGAACGTCACCTGTTCGGCGACATGTATGAACAACTGCTGCGCGATCTGCAAGCCGCAGGCAATGCTGGTGAATTCTATACACCGCGTGCGGTCACCGCCTTTATGGTACAAATGGTCAACCCGCGCCTGGGTGAAAAAGTCATGGACCCCGCCTGCGGTACCGGTGGCTTCTTGACCTGCTCAATTGAACACATCCGCAGTCAGGACGTCAAAACCGTAGAAGACGAAGCAGAATTACAAAGAAGCATACTAGGCATAGAAAAAAAACCAATGCCGCATTTGCTTTGCACTACCAACATGATCTTGCATGGCTTGGACACGCCTATCAATATCCGCCATGACAATACCCTGTCCCACCCGCTGATCAGTTGGGGACCAAAGCAGCGCGTTGAAGTCATCGTCACCAATCCACCTTTTGGCGGCATGGAAGAAGACGGCATAGAGTCCAACTTCCCCGCAGCCTTTCGCACCCGTGAAACCGCCGATTTGTTCCTGGTACTGATCATGCAAATGCTCAAGGCTGGTGGCCGTGCAGCCCTGGTTTTGCCGGATGGCTTCTTGTTTGGCGAAGGCATCAAAACCCGCATCAAAGAAAAGCTGCTGGACGAATGCAATCTGCACACCATCGTGCGCCTGCCCAATGGCGTGTTTGCCCCCTATACAGGTATCAAGACCAATCTGCTGTTTTTCAGCAAAGGCACACCGACGCAAGACATTTGGTTTTACGAGCATCCTTACCCAGAAGGCGTCAAGAGCTATAACAAAACCAAACCCATGAAGCTAGAGGAGTTCGCCGCAGAACGCGCCTGGTGGGGTACAGAAGCGGATGGTTTCAAAACCCGCACTGAAAACAGCCAGGCATGGAAAGTGAGCCTGGAAGACATCAAGGCACGCAACTACAATCTCGATTGTAAAAATCCGCACATAGGCGAACAAGAGATCCACGACCCGGAAATATTGCTGGCGCAATACGCCGCCATGCAAGCCGACATCAGTAACTTGCGCGGTCAGCTCAAAGACATCTTACAAAATGCCTTGCAAGGAAACGCCTAATCATGACAGTGCCAGTCAATATTCAACCCCTATACGAACAAGTTCGGCTAGTTCTTGATGGCGGCCGGCAGCAAGTTCGCCACACAATTAACGACGTCATGGTGCAAAGCTATTGGCATGTCGGTCGTTTAATTGTAGAGGACGAACAAGGCGGCGCTGCCCGTGCCCAATATGGCAAGCAGACTTTGCAGCACCTATCGCAAAAACTCAGTGCTGAATATGGCAAAGGCTTTTCACCGCAAAGTTTATGGAATTTTAGACAATTTTATCTAGAGTTCCCAATTCTCTCCACGGCATGGAGAGAATTACGTTGGTCGCATTTCAAGGTCTTAATGCGGATTAAAGACCGCGCCGCCCGCGATTGGTACACCAACGAAGCAATAAGCCAAGGCTGGAGTGTCGCCGCGCTAGATCGCCAGGTGAGCACCCTATTCTATGAACGTCTGCTCTCCAGCCAAGACAAGCTCGCAGTACAAAGCGAGGCGGTCGCCCTCATTGCAGAACAAACCCCAAACGACCCACGCGACTTTATCCGCGATCCTTATATTCTAGAATTTATCGGTGCCCACCCCAGCGCCACCCTCTATGAAAAAGAACTGGAAACCAATCTCATCGGTCAGCTACAAAACTTTTTGCTAGAACTAGGCAAGGGCTTTGCCTTTGTCGCCAGGCAAAAACAATTGCGCGTAGAAGGCGATGATTTTTTTGTCGATCTGGTGTTTTATAACTACCTGCTCAAATGCTTTTTGCTGGTCGATCTCAAAGTCGGAAAACTCGCCCACCAAGACGTAGGCCAAATGGACATGTATGTGCGCGTCTTTGAAGAACAATATCGTGGCGAAGGCGACAACCCCACACTAGGCTTAATCCTCTTCTCAGAGCGCAACGAAGCCGTCGCTAAATATTCCCTGTTAGCTGACAGCCAACACCTGTTTGCCAGCCGCTACCGCGCCTTCTTACCCACCGAAGAACAATTACAAGCCGAGCTACAACGCGACCGTGCCGTGCTGGAAAACGCCCAAACCGGAGACGATGCATGAGCGCACTACAACATTTGATCACCGAACACATCCACATCTGGACTGCCGCCGATACCGGAAAAAAATCCGGCCGTGGCCGCGCTTCCAGCAATGCCGGTAGCGTGTATGGCATCAAGAAATTGCGTGAATTGATTTTGGAGTTGGCCGTGCGCGGTAAGTTGGTACCGCAGGATGCGAATGATGAACCGGCTAGTGAGTTACTAAAACGAATTCAAGCTGAGAAAGACAGATTGGTTGCTGATGGTAAGATCAAGAAGGATAAGTCGTTTGGACTGATGACAGAAGAAGAAAATCCGTTTGAATTGCCTCACGATTGGATTTGGACAAGACTAGTTGAAATTACGACAGGAATGGATTCTGGATGGAGTCCTGCTTGCCTCGAAAATCGTTCGCCGGCAGACAGTGTTTGGGGTGTACTGAAAACTACCTCTGTTCAGGCGATGCAATATCTAGATTACGAAAATAAAGAGTTACCTGAAAAATTGATTCCACGACCAGAAGCTGAAGTAAAAGTTGGTGATATTTTAGTTACCCGAGCTGGACCAACGAACCGGGTCGCCATATCATGTCTTGTTCAAAATACTCGCCCGAAATTAATGATTTCTGACAAAATTATCAGATTTCATCCAATTGAGATTGGTATTTACGGACGCTATTTAGCATTAAGTTTAAATGCGGGAGCGACTGCTGCTTTTTTAGAAAAGGCAAAATCTGGAATGGCGGCAAGTCAAGTCAATATATCTCAAGAGAAGTTACGCCTAGCACCAATTCCAATTCCTCCTCTAAAGCAACAACACCGCATAGTCGCCAAAGTAGACGAACTAATGGCGCTATGCGACCAACTAGAAGCCCAACACAACAACGCAGCCGACGCTCACGAACAACTCGTCAGCCACTTGTTAAGCACGCTCACGCAATCGCACGACGCAGCAGACTTCAAAACCAACTGGCAACTCATCGCCACGCACTTTGACACCCTGTTCACCACCGAAACCAGCATAGATGCCCTAAAACAAACCCTGCTACAACTAGCAGTCATGGGCAAACTCGTACCACAAGATCCGAAGGACGAATCGGCTAGTGAGTTGCTTATGCGGATTCAGGCTGAGAAAGCTACGTTAATTGCTGAGGGGAAGATCAAAAAAAATAATGCACTGCCTCTGATGACTGATGCAGAAAAACCATACGAATTGCCTGAGCGATGGACATGGGTTCAGTGGAACGAAATTTTGGCATTTGACGACGCCGCATTTAAACGAGGTCCTTTCGGAAGCTCACTCACAAAAGGTATGTTTGTTGAATCGGGTTACAAAGTGTATGAGCAATATTGTCCAATTAATGATGACTGCTCGTTTGAACGATATTACATAACTTCCCAGAAATTTGAAGAAATGAAAGGGTTTGCAGTTAAATCCGGCGACTACCTCGTTAGTTGCTCTGGTGTTACCTTAGGGAGAATTACTCAGGTTCCACCTGTTTTTAAGGAAGGTATCATCAATCAAGCACTTTTGAGAGTAAGAATCAATCATAAATACTATGATAGAAATTTCTTCAAGTTACTTTTTAGATCTGATTTTTTTCAAAAACAAATTTTTGACAACTCAACCGGTTCTGCGATTCCAAACGTAAAGGGTGTTAAAGATTTGAAAATCATGCCTGTACCACTACTCGACATTCAAGAACAAGTTCGTATAGTCATCAAAGTAGACGAACTAATGGCCCTATGCGAACAAATAAAATCCCGTATCACGGAAGCCAGTCTATGCCAGCAGAAGCTAGCCGACGTGATAATTGCAAATACCGCGTGAGGGAAACTTGCATCCATGGAACTGATTTTCTTTTCGGTCGATATTCATAGAAATTTACGAAATTTCAAACTTCGTAATTTGGTCAGAGGTCCACTAAGGACATGAAGTGCCCACCGAACAAGGCAGATAAATCGATTGAATTTTGTTTGAAACAAGCGAAGGATTTGTGTCAGAGTGAAGTATTGCAAATCATAGAAATACTCAAACGGGTTTAAATACTTTACCCTCATACGCTTGCAATATAAGCGACTTAGCATTTTCAAAATCATCACCGTTTGAAACAGACACTTCCAAATCGCCTGTCCCCCAGTGGCCGCTATTGCTTACGTTCCTGCAATTCGCAGGCATAACAGCAAACTGCGCTGGGTAGATATGCAAATACAGCACGATGCGATTCTTTTGCAGAACAACAGTGGCAAAATTTTTCAGGCGCTTGAATGCGACATAGAGCTTGAGCTCTTTTCGTTCTACGTCATCACCTAGAGAGGCAATGAAGTCTTCAACGGTCGTCAATAATTCGCGTAGATGAGGTGACAATTCATGTAACCATTCTGCATATGACTTGTCGCCACTCCTGGGTCGATTGACGGCACTGGTCTCGCTGATCGCTTTGTTGATGGCTTTAGGTGTGGGATTGCTGCCACCGTTGGCTTGTTCCAATAGCAGTAAGTCTTCACCAAATAAGCGATAGCGTATTAGCTCAATATTGCGATCTATCTGCTGCACTGCATGTGCATCAAACTTGGTGAAGTCAGCGGCGATGCAAACCAGGCGTGGGGCGCTCCAGTCTATGCTGGCTGCGGCAGTATCATCCAACTTTTTAGCGACTAATAGCTGGAACTCTGCCTGGTGATCCATTAACCAATCAAGATAATATAAGCCCTGATTGATAACATTTTCAGACACAGAACGCTTGTATTCCAAAATCACTGGGCAGGCGTTTTCATCCAGGCCTAGCGTATCTATACGCCCGCCATGTGTTTTTCCGGTGCTGTATTCAGATGCCAGAAAACGTATGCGCAACAGGTTTGTCAGGTTACTTTCTATCAGGGTTTGCAGAGGCCGTTCAAGGCCAGATGCATCGCCTTGCAACATGGTGGCTTTGCCATCGCTCAGGCGGAACAGGCTGATTTCACTCATTTTATTTTGTTGTCTTTTAAAGTAGCAATTGACGCATTATCAGAGCGAAGCGCCAATAACTCAATACCTATGCTCATCCACCAAATGCTTATTAAAGCTGTACTTGCTGCCACCTTGCAGCACGTCAGTCAGGCGCTTGGGGTTGGCTGATGAAATGAAGATGTCGGCGATGCCGTCCTTGACGCGGAACTTGGTAGCGGGGCTTAGGATGTTGTTGGCTTTGATCGTCAGGTGGCGGATGATTTTGGCTTTTTCGCTGCAGATGAGGAAGTGGTTTTCTTTTCTGAAGTTGGTCAGGGGGATGTTGAGCCACCAGCCTTCGTCGTTGCCGTAGCGGACGACTTGGGAGAATTGGGTGTTGCCTTCGTTGAGGACGTTGGCTTGCAGGGAATCGTTGGCGATTTGGATGGCTTCGGCTTTGTTCATTTTTTTGTCTTCTTTGGCGTTTGGGTGGGATTCATGAGCAGGGTTGCTGCCTGGGTATTCGACGGAAACCCATCCCTATCCCTGCCTTTCCCTTGAAGGGAAAGGAGTATATGGCAGTATTTTAACCGCTGGGCCTTCAATACAGACGGAATTGGTCACAGTTCTCGTTTACCCTTCATCCCACATTGCGTTAAACTGTATGCATATACAGTTATTTAAACGCTACTCCCCTGCCCCATGCTTGCCAATCTGGATAATCCTTTTTACTACTTAGAAAACTTCCAGGCCGTGCTGGACTGGGTGGGTGGGCGTTATGCGGATTTGTTGGCTGCTGATGAGCAGGCGTTTATTGCGCAGTTTGGAAGCCTGCCGCAGGCGTCGCGGGCTTTGTTTGTGCGGATGGTGATGCGCAAGGGTTGCGTGTTCAGGGCCAGCAAGCTGGTGTATGCCGAGATTGGTGAGACCAGGGCGGCCATGCAGGCACTGGTGGATGTGGGCTGGGTGCAGGCGGATCCTGTGGTCGATATTGCTGGCTTGTTTGATTTGCTGCAAAAGCCTGAGCTGGCGCTGGTGCTGGCGATGAAGCCTGCTGAAAAGAAATTGTCCAAGGCTGAGCAACTGGGTTTGTTTAGTTTGCGGCATACGGGTAGCCAGGCTTTTTCTGGCTGGTGTGCGGGTGTTTTGGGCGATGTGGCTTACCAGGTGCTGAACAAGGATTTGTGTGACCGTTTGCGGTTGCTGTTTTTTGGCAACCTGTATCAGGACTGGTCTGAGTTTGTGTTGTCTGACCTGGGTATCTTCCAGTATGAAAAGGTGGAGTTTTCTGCAGCCTCGCGCGGCTTTGGCTGTCGTGCTGATATTGATGCTTATCTGGCTTTGCATGCCTGTCGTGAGGCTTTTCATGCGGAACAGCCTGTGCCTGAGGTGCTGGCGCAACTGGCTGCGACTGGTTTGCATGCATTGGACAATGTCTGGCTGGCGAGCCGCCGTAACCGTTTGCTGTATCAGATTGGTGAGTATCTGGAAAAGCAAAAGGACTGGGCGCTGGCGCAGCAGGTGTATGCGGGTTGCACTTACCCTGGTGCGCGCTTGCGGGCCATACGTGTGCTGGAGAAATGCGAACAGACGCAGGCTGCCTATGATTTGCTGATGCTGGCACAGCAAGCACCTGAGAGTGAGGCAGAGCATCAGCAGATGTTGCGCATAGCACCGCGCCTTGCCCGCAAGCTGGGGCTGGCTAAAGCCGCCAAGGCGACCAGCAAGCCACCGACAGAACTGGCCTTGCGCCTGCCATTACCGCAAGAAGATTATGTGGTCGAGTATGTGGTGCGTGGTCATTTGCATACAGATGATGCGCCGGTGTTTTATGTGGAGAATGCGCTCATTAATTCTCTGTTTGGCTTATTGTGCTGGCCTGTGATTTTCAAGGCGATGCCAGGGGCATTTTTTCACCCCTTCCAGCGTGGGCCAGCAGATTTAATGAGTGTTGATTTTCAGGCGCGGCGGGCGGATGATTTTGCTGCCTGTTTTGCGCAGCTTGATACAGGTGCTTATCGCCAGACCATACGGCAAACTTATGCGGCCAAGTCTGGTTTGCAATCACCCTTTGTGTTTTGGAGTGCGCTGTCTGAAGACTTGCTGGAGATGGCGCTGGCTTGCATACCTGCTCAGCATTTGAAGCATAGTTTTGAGCGCATTTTGCTCGACATCCGGGCCAACCGTAATGGCTTTCCTGACTTGATACAGTTTTGGCCGCAAGAGCAACGTTATCAGATGATAGAGGTCAAAGGCCCTGGCGATAAGCTGCAGGATAACCAGAAGCGCTGGCTGGATTTTTGTGCCACGCACGATATGCCAGTGACAGTGTGCTACCTGGAATGGCAAGAGGTTGAACAGTGAGCATTGAGAGCACCGCCAGTTATACCGTGGCCGTGCGTGCCTTGTGCGAATTCACGGCCAAGCAAGGTGACCTCGATTTACGTTTTACGCCCTCGCCCACTGCCGAGCAAGGCATGGCTGGGCATGCAACTGTGGCCTTGCGCAGAAGCGGTAACTACCAGCGGGAGGTGAAGCTGGAAGGCCAGCATGGCAGCTTGCATGTGCGTGGCCGTGCTGATGGCTATGACCCCGACTTGCAGCAGATAGAAGAAATCAAGACCTACCTGGGTGACTTGCATGCCATGCCAGACAATCACCGTCATCTGCATTGGGCGCAGGCCAAGGTCTATGGACATTTGCTATGCCAGAAGCTAGGCTTGCAAAAGATCAGCGTGGCGCTGGTGTATTTCAATATACAAAGCCAGAAAGAAACGGTGTTGCAGCAAGAGTTGTTTGCTGCTGAATTGGCAGATTTTTTTGCTTTGCTATGTGGGCGCTTTATTGCCTGGGCAGAGCAGGAAGTGGTGCACCGCACAGCGCGTGATCTGGCTTTGGGTGATATGGTCTTTCCGCATGAGACTTTTCGGCCGGGGCAAAGGCAACTGGCAGAAGCGATGTACAAGGCCAGCAAGCGCGGCTGTTGCCTGCTGGCGCAAGCGCCGACAGGCATAGGCAAGACCATAGGCAGTTTGTTCCCACTGTTGAAGGCGACAGCGGAGCATAAGCTGGACAAGATTTTTTATCTGGCGGCAAAAACATCGGGGCGGCAACTGGCTTTGCATGCGCTGGGCAATATCCAGAACAGCACGCCAAAGCTAGGCTTGCGCACGCTGGAATTGGTTGCCAAGACCAAGGCATGTGAATACCCTGAAGCAGCTTGTCATGGCGATGCCTGCCCGCTTGCTAAAGGCTTTTATGATCGCCTGCCTGCTGCGCGCGCTGCAGCTGTTGAACACCAATTGCTGGATAAGGAAGGCTTGCGCAGTGTCGCCCTGGCACACCAGGTTTGCCCTTATTATCTGGGCATAGAAATGGCACGCTGGGCCGATGTCATCATAGGTGACTATAACTATTATTTTGACATCTATGCTTTGCTGCATGGTTTAACGATAGTCAACAACTGGCGTGTCGCTGTGCTGGTGGATGAGGCGCACAATATGGTGACGCGGGCGCGGCAGATGTATAGTGCAGAGCTGCAGCGCGATAGCCTGAAACGCTTGCGCAAAACACCGCCGCCAGCACTCAAAAAAACTTTGAACAGCTTGTATCGCGCCTGGTTGCAACTGGAGAAAGAACAGGAATCTGATTACCAGGCTTATGCAGAGATACCAGAAAAACTGCTGGCCGCGTTGACACGTCTGTGTACAGAAATCGGTCTTTACTTTGCTGACAACCCCAGCCAGTTAGCGCCAGATTTACAGCAGTTTTATCTGGATGCCTTGCTGTTCAACCGTCTGGCAGAAAGCTTTGCTGATCATTCGGTATTTGATATCAGCAAGGAGCATGGTGCATCAACGCTATGCATACGCAATATCGTGCCTGCTGCTTTTCTGACACCGCGTTTTGCGGCCAGCCATACAACAGCGCTGTTCTCGGCCACTCTGAGTCCATGGAATTATTATTGCGACACGCTAGGCCTGCCAGAAGGCACGGCCTGGGTAGATGTGGAATCGCCCTTCTCTGCTGATCAGTTGCAGGTGCATGTTGTGGATAGTGTCTCTACCCGCTATGCCGACCGTGCGCGTTCTGTTGCACCTATCGTCGCCTTGATGGCGCGGCAATATCATGCGCAACCTGGTAATTATCTGGCGTTCTTCAGCAGCTTTGATTATTTGGGCCAGGTCAGCGACAGCTTTATCAATGCGCATCCTGATATCCCTGTGCGTTTGCAAACCCGGCGTATGAATGAGGCCGATCGTGAAGGGTTCCTGGCTCAGTTTACCGAGGATAGCCAGGGTATCGCTTTTGCTGTGCTGGGTGGGTCATTTGGTGAAGGTATAGATTTGCCGGGTGCTCGCCTGATTGGTGCTTTCATCGCCACGCTTGGTTTGCCGCAGCTTAATCCCATCAATGAACAGATCAAGCTGCGCATGGACAAAATATTTGGGTCGGGGTATGACTATGCTTATCTTTATCCTGGTTTGCAAAAGGTGGTGCAGGCCGCGGGGCGGGTGATACGGCAGACGGATGACAGGGGTGTGGTGTATTTGATTGATGACAGGTTTGCGCGTGGAGATGTGCGGGCTTTGTTGCCGGGGTGGTGGAATTGCAAACTCTAATCTCGTAGGTTGGGCTGCGGTTTACGAGCCCAACACTCGGCGTTTAAATAACCTATACATTTTCAGAGGCCCAGTGTTGGGCTGATAAAGCGTAGCCCAACCTACCTCCCCAACCCCAATCAATACAAACCCTCCATTAAACAAGTAAACCTTGCTATTTAACGAAACAATGTATATATTAATGGAACTCAATCACCATTTTTATAGAAGTTCGTCTCGATTATGAAAACTTCCAAGTCCCAGCAAGAGCAAACCCGGCGTAACCTGATACGCACTGCGGTCGATCTGATTACGGAAAAAGGCTATGACGCCGCCACGATGAAGCAGATTGCCCGTGAAGCGGGCATAGGTGATGCGACGATTTATAAGTACTTCCCGAGCAAGGAAAAAATCCTGCTGGCTTACTATGAATTGTGTATAGAAATCACGCTGGAAGTGGCGCAAGAAACGCCGGGGTGGGACGAATTCACCCTGCAAGAGAAGCTGCAAAGACTGGTGGATGCCTTGCTGGAGCTCTTGCTGGGTGACCGTGAATTTGTAGAGATTACGCGGGATATCTTTGGCAAATCGCCACTGCTGATGATGCGTGACAATATGCCAGGCCAGCAAACCCTGAAGCAGGAAATTATCAGCCTGCTGGAAGAGGCAGAACAACGTGGCGACATCTCCCCATGCGATTTCAAGAACCTGATCGGCGGTTTGTTTGGCGATTACCTGTTTGCTGTCATCGCCTACTGGCTCAAGGATGATTCGGAAGAATTCTCTAATACCACGCAACTGGTGGACATGACGCTGGCGATACTGGTGATGGCGTTGAAGAGTGGCATCGTCAATAAGGTATCAGAGCTTGCCAGCTTCATGCTGCGCAACCAGTTGTCACGCATCATGCAAAATGGTTCTGGTTTGCTGGAAATGGTCAAGCTCGTGCAGAATGGATTAGGACGTGGCCTGGGGGATGCACGATGAACAAGGCACCGCCCGCCAGCAAGCTGGGCAGAACTGCCATCACTGGCCTGGCGCTGGCACAGGCCGGTGCCAGCAAGCTGGGGCACAAGGCGCGGCAAATGCTGCGCAGCGACGATGACAAGCAAGCAGCGCAAGAACGGCATGAAGCTGAACTGGGCCGCATACTGTTCAAGGCGCTTAACCAGCTAAAAGGCAGCGCCCTCAAGGTATCGCAACTGCTGAGCATGGAAGCCGATTTTTTACCGGAGGGCATACGCCGCGAACTGGCGAAAGGCTGCCACCAGGTCACGCCACTGAACCGTGCCCTGATCCATAAAGTTTTTCAACGTGAATTCGGCAAGGCACCAGAACATCTGTATGCACAGTTTGATGCGCATGCCTTTGCTGCAGCCAGCCTGGGCCAGGTGCATCATGCACAACTGGCCAATGGCCAGCAACTGGCGGTAAAGGTACAGTACCCTGGCATCGCATCTGCCATAGGCAGTGATTTGCGCATGCTGCGCGGCATTTTTCAAACCCTGGCCATGGGCACCACCGTCTTGCCGCGTAAAGAGGTCATAGACCGCTTCATGAGCGAGCTTGAAGTCAAGATGGGTGAAGAGCTTGATTATGAGCATGAGGCGATGCAGCTCAACTGGTTTCATGAGCATGTGAATTTACCGGGTATAGTCATCCCGAAATGCATCGACGAAATGTCGAGCAAGCGTGTCTTGACGATGGAGAGACTTGATGGCCTGCACCTGGATGCATGGCTGGCGACAGCGCCTGACCAGGCACAACGTAATCACTACGGTCAACTGTTGTTTGACTGGTTCTGGTTCAGCGTTTGTGAATTGGGCCGCATACATGCAGACCCGCATCCTGGCAAT
Organism: Undibacterium sp.; assembly: GCF_030683615.1. Lineage (NCBI taxonomy): Bacteria > Pseudomonadati > Pseudomonadota > Betaproteobacteria > Burkholderiales > Oxalobacteraceae > Undibacterium > Undibacterium sp. Next base: position 23,469 of record NZ_JAUXQE010000013.1, on the reverse strand, counting down.
TTTTTATTCATGTCGGATGGGCGTTTGGCAGTGCTGGATTTTGGTTGCACGAATAAAATTTCGTATAATTTTTGTGATGCGATGGCGCGTAGCTGGCGTGCCTTGCTGATGACCGATGTTGCTGAGCGTAATCGCATCCTGCGGCTGGCGTATATAGATCTGGGTCTGTTTTCTGATACGGTCACGCAAGATGAATTTGATCATAGTGTCATGACCGCACTTGCCGACCTGCACGCGTGGAAGATAGAAGCATTTCAAAGTAGCCCATTTGACTTCAGCAATAAATCGCCCTACCCCAAAACCATCAATGCCGAACATAGCAGGCTGCTGTCGGGCATCCTGTCGGGCTGGCATGAAGACGTACCTTATTTTGACCGTGCCTACCTGGGGCTGATGAATATGCTCAGGAAAATGGGTGCTGTCGTCAACACTGAAATAGCCTGGATTAAACAAGGAGCAAACCATGTCAATACCAATTAAGCAACGGAAAATCTGGATAGGTAAGTATCTGATCGCCGTTGCAGCTCTGCACACGATAGCGGCCTTTCTACTCTTTGGTCCAGTTTTATTGGGCATGCTGGAGCGAGGAGTATTCAATACCGTCAATCGTGACCCTTTACGGTCGGCAGCGACATGGTTCTTGCTGTTTGGTGGTCCGTTCCTGCTATTGGGTATGGCCATCAACAGCCTGGAACGCAAACCTGATTTTACTGAAGCCCCTATGTTGGGTTTGGGTCTCCTGCTTTGCTGCATCTTTGCGGTGATACTGATGCCCACGTCCGGCTTTTGGCTGGCCATGCCTGCAGCAATTGCATTGATGAACATACGCGTAAACCAAGGGCAGGCAGCATGAAAAACAAGATCACGGAAACAGCAGTCCCGGCATCCAGCAAAATCGCTGAAGATGTGCCTGGCGCTTACTTTTATGACTGCTTTCAAACACCCTTCCCTCATGCAGATTTGAGCGCAATGCAAATCTATATGGATACCTTTGCCAAAACACCAGACTGGGTCAATGCCATGATGGGTATACGTAATCGCGTGGTGGTTTTATTTGGCTTAAAGAATGTGGGTGGGATGAAGGCACTGAACAAGAACAAGCCTGCAGAAGCCTATCAGGTCGGTGACAAGGCCGGGATATTTTCTCTGGTGTACAAGTCAGATGAAGAAGTCATACTCTGCGATTCTGACAAGCATCTGGATGTCAAGGTATCAGTCTCAAAGCAAACCAGGGATGGTCAGCCTTTTATCGCTCTCAGCACGGTGGTGCATGTACACAATAATCTGGGGCGAACATATATGTTTTTCGTCGGGCCAGCGCATAAAGTCATTGCGCCTGCCATTCTCGCCAAGGCATAAGAGAGAATTTTCCATTAAGTAGGAGATAAACCATATACGTATTTTCCCTCATCATTTTTGTCATCCATTTGTCACAAATCCTCTCTAAGATGAAATCACTACAACAAGAGAGAAAAGGAGATTAAAGACGATGCTAAGTAAATTAAAACAAAAATACCAAATGATGCGGGCCAGGAATATCACCGAACTTTCCGACTACAGGCGTCAGTTGGTTGAGATACCGAATGCAGTGTTCCTGCATTGGCAGGCAACTGCAAAAAATGAATTCCCCGGCATCCCTAGTGATGCCGTTTTTTTTACCCGCGCAGCTGAGGGGCTGATGATGTTCTTCAGTTGTGTCCAGCGCAGCAAGCAGGCTTGTGCGCTACCGTCAAAGGCGGCGGATTCTGTCTGGCATGCATGGAACGACTGGTCATCCATCCATCTGGACAAGTTTTGCTGCAAACACTTTGGCAGCACGATACCGCATGTGGAAGCAGAACACATGGCCAGCAAGATTGATCTGGCTCTGGCCAATTGCCTGGTCACGGCACAGAGAGCAGAAGGTAGCTGGCCTGGCAGCCCCTCTGTCCCTCACCTGTTTGCCCTGGATGGCAAGCTGCATATGCCACATGGTTATTCCTACTTTGCGACATCTGCCCGTATAGGTTTCCAGAATATGAACTCGCGAGGCGTAGGTGCGGGCAAATCCACCTACCCGGAAAGCTTTGGAGCAGCCCAGTTGCTGGCGGCAGGCTTGCTCTCTACCCTGAGTTATGAAGAAATGGTGAAGAAGCAAGCACAGGCGGCCAATAATGGCTCATCTTGCGGAAGCAGTGGTAGCAGCAGTGGTGACAATGGCAGTTGTGACTCCGGCGGCGGTAGCTGCGATGGGGGAGGATCAAGTTGCGGCGGTGGCTGTGGCGGGGGTTGTGGTAGCTAAACATAGTCCTGGCACACATCCCTGTAGCAAATCGATACAAAGCCCATTCCACCGGCATCTCGCCAACAAGGTACACTGGCATTTTTATCTAGCCTGCGCCGCTATTTATGCCAAACACCGTAAAAACCTTAGCCACAAAATCATCAACACCAGGCAAAGGCCTGGCAACCACGCTGTTCTTGCTGTTCGTCAGTTTGCCTATCAGTCTGCCAGCATTGGCAGAGATACGCTTGAATGACCCCATCCCCATCAATCCTGATTTGAAACGGGGCAAGCTCGAAAACGGCCTGACTTACTATATCCAGAAAAACGATACGCCACGCAAGAAGGTGGAGTTGCGTCTGGTCGTCAAAGCGGGGTCTGTGCTGGAGGATGATGACCAGCAAGGGTTGGCGCATTTTACTGAGCATATGGCTTTCAATGGTTCCAAACATTTCAAGAAGCATCAACTGATTTCTTACCTGCAATCCATAGGGGTGAAATTTGGTGCTGACCTGAATGCCTATACCAGCTTTGATGAAACGGTATACATCCTGCCCATCCCTACCGACAAGCCTGCTTACCTGAAGACCGGTTTCCAGGTATTGGCTGACTGGGCACAAGGCGTGGAGATGAAGGCCGCCGACATAGACAAGGAGCGCGGGATCATCCTGGAAGAGGCGCGCCAGGGCAAAGGTGCAAGTGACCGCATGACACGTCAGTTGCTGCCCGAGGTATTCAATGGATCAAAATATGCCGAGCGCCTGCCCATAGGTAAAGAAGACGTCATCAGGCAATTCAAGCATGATGCCCTGCGCCGTTTTTACAAGGACTGGTATAGGCCAGATTTGATGGCTGTGGTCGTCATTGGCGATATACAGCCTGATGAAGCCGAGAAGATGGTACACAAGTATTTTTCAGGTTTGAAAAACCCCGTGCCTGCGCGCGCCAGGCCTGAAATCAGCATCCCCAAAAATACTGCCTCCAAAGCCTTGGTGATTACCGATAAGGAAGCCACCAATAATTTGCTGATGTTGCGCTATCCGCTGGAAAAACAGTCGCCGCATAATGTGATTGCCGACTACCGCCAGGATATTGTCCGAGGTTTGTACAAGGCCATGTTAAACCGCCGTCTGGGCGCATTGACCGAGCAGGCCAAACCACCTTTCCTCGGGGCTTCTGCTGGTAGTGAGCCTGTGGTATCCGGTTATGATTCTTTCATATCGACTGCCATGCTGTCGCAAGCAGGCATACAGCCAGCACTGGATGCATTGATGCAGGAAAAAAACAGTGTGCGCCAGTTTGGTTTTACGGCTGCCGAACTTGACAGGGCCAAGAAGATCGAAGCGCGTGAATATGAAAGCATGTTCAACGAGCGCAGCAAATCCAACTCGGCCAGCTTTGCGGCAGAATATATACGCAATTTCCTGACCAATGAACCTATACCTGGCATCAAGAACGAATACCTGTATTTCAAGGAATTTGCCGATGGTATTTCGCTGGAAGAAATGAATCGCTTTGCCAAGCAAGCGACGCCGGATGATAGCGTCAAACTGATGTTTTACGTAGGATCAAACAAGGCGGGCGAAATCATACCGAGCGAAGCAGATTTGCTGTGTATGGCTGCCAAGGCTGAACAAAAGCCAGTGGAGGCGAAGGCGGAAAAAGTCGCCAATGCCAGCCTGATGGCGACACCACCGCTACCTGGCCAGATCGTTTCTGAAAAAGAAAACAAATTGCTGGGTCTGGTAGAAATGACTTTATCGAATGGCGTCAAGGTCACACTGAAAAAAACTGATTTCAAGAATGATCAAGTCTTGTTGAGCGCGCGTCGGGCTGGTGGCATGTCTTTGTTTCCTGACGCTGATTATTACAATACTTTTTATAGCAATCCTGTGGTCTGGGGCATGGGCATGGGCAAGTTCAGTCAAAAAGATTTGCAGGAAACACTGGCAGGCAAATCAGCCAATGTCAGGACCAGCATGGATAATTATTCCGAGAGCATAGGTGGCGCATCGAGCAGCAATGATATAGAAACCATGCTGCAATTGCTGTACCTGCGCCTGACCAGCCCGCGCAAGGATGAGGTGATGTTCCAGACACTGATCAGCGCGCAAAAAGAACTTGCCAGAAACACCTGGGCACGTCCTGAAGCTATTTTTTCAGATGCAATTACAACGACTATCTATAAAGATCATCCACGCGTCTCGCGTTTGGCCAGGGTAGAAGATTTTGACAAAATCTCACTGGACCGCAGCATGGAAATTTATCAGTCACGCTACGGCAGTGCCAAGGACATGCATTTCATTTTTGTCGGCAGTTTTGAACTGGATAAAATCAAACCCCTGATTGCGACTTATCTGGCCAGCTTGCCTAATGCTGATATCAAGACGGAGTATCAGGATTTGCAGATTAATCCGGTACAAGGTGTGGTCAAGAAAGACGTGTATATCGGTGGTGAAGAGAAAAGTACCGTGGTCTTGAGTTTTAATGGCCCGTCGACCTACTCAAGAGAAGAAAATGGCCGCTTCCATGCCATGGTGGATATCCTGAACTTGAAGATCATCGACGTGCTGCGTGAAAAGCAGGGTCTGATCTACAGCGGCGGCATGAATGGATCGTTTGAACGCATTCCACAGAGCAAGTACAGCATAGATGCAGAGTTGCCGTGCAGCCCTGAGAATGTGGACAAGGTCATTGCGGCCCTGTTTGCCGAAATCAAAAAACTGCAGCAATCTGGCCCGCAAGTGGAAGACTTGAACAAGGTGAAGCAGTCATGGCTGAAAGAACACCAGCAAGAATTGCGCAGCAATGAGAACTGGCTGAATCACTTGCAAAATACGGTGTTCTACAAAACCGACGCTGAATCCATATTGACGGCGGAAAAACGCATACGTGCGATTACGCCAGCACAAATCAAGGAAGCCGCCAAGCGTTATTTCAACTTTCAGAATTATGCGCAGATCGTGATGTATCCTGAGCAGAAAAAGGCGAGCAAGTAAGATCCAATTGGCTCAAGGCTATACAGCAAGGGCAATCAGGAGGGGCAATCTTCATGGATTGCCCCTTATTTTTTGTATGCCTTAATTGAAGGAGAAAGTGTAATTCACATCCACCGCAGATTCATTGCCAGCGCGGCCAATGATGCTGATCCGCCTGGTCAATTGCCAGCTCAGCTTGACGCCACCACTGGCGTCAGACAAGCCACGTTCAACTGATAGTACCAGGCCAGGCATGAGGCGCTTGCCTACGCTGACGACCTGGTCTGTCGTGGCATTGCTGGTGCCTGTGGAACCGGCAATGGTTTGCCCTGGCAAACGGCTGGATGATCCATTTGAAGAAGAGCCTATCGAAAACTCATCAAAACCCAGGCCTTGCACGATGTCGCGCGGCACATTGCGGCTGCCATCGCCCCCGAAGATTGCCGTTGCTGCCGACATCAGCAGCGAGGCATCGCCGCTGGCGAGCTGATCAGAGCCACGCCCCAACACCAGCCATGAGAGTTTTTCTGCATCGGGTACGTCAGGTTCAGACACCAGCCTGACTTGTGGCGCGCTGACTGTGCCGAACACTTCCACGCCAGCTTCGACTGGCAAGCCCTTGCGCAGGGCGCGGATGTTCAAGCCAGGATTGGATGGTGGCCCCTGGAAATTCAGTATCCCGCGCTCTATTTCCAATTGCTGTCCATAGCCTTCATAAACGCCCTTCAGGGTACGTATCGAGCCATTTGCCTGCAAGGGGCTGCCATCGATGGAACGCAGGCGCAACCTGCCTTCCAGCCCGGTATCGAGGCCACGACCAACGAAGACAAAGCGCGGCCCCATATCGAAACTGACATCGACACGGGTTTTCAAGCTTTTGCGATTGCTGTCCGCCTCAGCCGCCTTGGCCACTGCCTTGTCGGTCTTGCGTATCACCACGACATCGCTGGACAGACTTGGCGGGGGTAATTTTGGCAGCCTGAAGTAAGCACCATCAGCCAGCACTTTGCCGGTCAGGCTCCAGATATTATTGGTTTCAACGATGTTCGCCTCACCGGAGACGACCAGCCACCTGTCTTTGCGTTGCAGGAGCGGGAACTGGGTCCATTGCGCCTGTATGCTGCCGGTTTCCTTGCCGATGTCGATATCGCCACTGGCTTTGAATTCGCCTTTTCTTCCTATCCAGTTCACGCCCTGGAATTGCGCATGACGTGGCATGTTCGTGACGGTGTTGGAAAATTGCAGGTTCGTCACTTTCAGGTGTTTGTCTTCTATCTGCGCATCAAAGCTGCCATTTGGCAACAGCAAACCTTCGGATGCAAAGGCGATTTCCATTTCACGCCCGGCCAGATTGGCACGGTAGCCTGGTTTGCCTATGCTGCCTGACAGGCGTGCATCGGCATTCAGTTTACCTTTAAGCACCACGCCAGGATTGATGAAAGGCCCCAGCCATTGCAGATCAGGCACGGCTGCAGTAATTTGCCCGCTGAGTGGCGCGCTTGCCAGAATTGTCCAGGCATCGTTTTGTTTGCTCAACTGCGTATTTGCCTTGACTTGCCATTGTCCCAGGCGACTACCATCAGCAACTAAATCCAGGCTCACATTTTCGCCCGCACTACCTGCTACCAGGCCACCCAGCTTCATCTGCAATTGCACTGCCCTTATCCCGAGGGCCACTGAAGTACCGGTTCCTTCAGGATCATTGAAGCGTAAATCACCACTCTGGCGCTGCAATTTGATTTCGCCTTGAGCACTCTCTTTTAATTGCAATTTCCATTGCGCATTCAACTTCAGGTTGCCGCTGACTGCGTGCTGAGGATAAAACAGGTTGGCAATTTCCACTACCTGGACATCGCTGACCTGGCCACTGGTCTTGAGTGCGGCCGGAGTCCATTCCAGTTCGTCCAGTTGCAGCTTACCCATGGCACTTTGCAGCGACAGGCTACCCAGACGCACAGCCTGTGCAGATACTTGCAGGGACGCTGAACTTTGCAAGCGCAGGTCAGGCTGGCCGTTTAAATTCAATGCCTGCAATTGACCATTCCATGACCAGGCAGCGTCATTTTTTGCGTCAGCCTGCATACTTCCACTGGCAGCCAGGCTGAGGGTTTGTTTATTGGGGAAAATGGTTTCCAGACTCAGCTTATGGGCATCGCGCCTGCCCTGCAGTTTCAAAATCACTTGTTCGATTTTGTCTGGCTTGTGGTTGACGGCAGCGCTGACGGACGTGTTAGTTGCATTGCTTGAAGTGGGCGCCTCACTAGCAATATGACTGGCAACAATCTCCCCTTCAAATTGTCCCTTGATACCATTTGCCAAATTCAGGCGCGACTTTAACTCGGCGATGCTGATTTGCTGATTGCCGCGCTTGATGATGACTTGTTTTGCCAGGGCGTCAAGACTGCCGGCAGGTTCATTGAAGCGGCCACGCAAAGTGGCATCGGCTTTCAGATTACCTCCCAGGGCCAATTGCCAATTGCTGAGCAAGGGGTTCAGGTGGCTTAAATCCTGGGCGTCAATATTGAGCTTCAAGACATCATCTGCACTACCCCAGTTGCCTTGCCCGGTCAGGGTATTTTTACCAAAGCGCAGATCCAGTTGTTTGACTTGTAGCTGTTGATCTTGCAGCCAGCGCATGTCCATACCTGCCTGCACAGCCTGACCTGCATATTGCCCTTGCAATTGCTGCAGATTCGCTTGTACATCCAGCCGTGGCAAAAGCTGACCGTGAGCACTGAAATCGGCCTGCAAACGACCTGCAGGTGTTGCCACCCAGCGTGCCGGATCAAAGTCCTTGAGGCTGGCTTTGAGATTGAATACCTGCTTGCCAGCGAAGCTGATATCGCCTGTGCCTTGCAAGTGAGCGTCTTCTGCCTGCAAATCAATTTTATCCAGTTTCAAGAGCAGTTTTTCATGCTGGTAACTGGCTTCTGCATTCAGGCTGGCGCGGGCGTCCTGTAACTTTGCCTGCAGCTTGATGCTGTTATCTTTTGCAGTCTGGGCAGAAAACTTGCCCTGTATGTTGCTGGCATGCAGACGCTGGTCGATTTGATTGAGGTCGATGTTAACCAGGTTTAGCTTCAAGTCAGCTTGTAGGTCAGCCGCTTGCCAGTTGATATCGGCTTCACCGTGTAACTTGCCCTTGCCTGCCAGTTGCACAGCCAGGTCTTTCAAACTCAGGTGCTGGCCTTGCCAAAATAATTTGGTACTGAGCGACTGCACAGGCAAGCCTTGCTTATTGATACTGGCAGCCTGGGCATTGTGCATAGTGATGGGGCCAGTCAAACCAAATTCAGGATTCTTTTTCTTGTCTGCGCTGACTGGTTTCAGTTGCGTCAATATGCGCAAGTCTGCTTGCGGTGCACCTGCTTGCCAGGCAGATGGGTCAAGATGCTGAACATCGATATCCAGCTCGCGTACATAAGGTGCAGTGAATGCGCTGATGCGTGCTTTGGCATGGCCTTGCAGGTGCTGATTTTTGATGGTCTTATCAGTTGCACTATCCAAAGCCGCCTCCAGCGCAACTTGCATGTCATGCAGGCTGCCTGTAACCACGCCCTTTAAGATGACAGGCGGTATGCCTTCTTGAAGTTTTCCTTGCAGGCTCAGGCGACTATGCAATTTGAAAGGCGCGAGACTGCCAAGGTCCGCGTCACCTGTTACCTTGCCCCAAGGGCTGGTCAGTATCGTTTGCGCCTTGAATTGATTGTCCTGATAAGAAAAACTGCCAGTCAAGCCGCTGAGTAGCAGGGTTTCCATCTGCTTGTCGCCATCAATCAAGCTGGCGATATGCAAACGCCCCAATGCGAGCCTCGGTGCATTCAGGCTAAATGGCAGGCCGATATCAACAGGTACGCTGGCCGCACTTTCACTTGAGCGAGTGGCGACAGTCAATGCACTTAACTGCAGGCTGGTGATATCGATGTGACGTCGCCACAAGGCAGTTGGCCGCCACTGCAATATGACAGCGCTTCCCTTGACATGCAAATCCTGGGAAATGAAACTGAATTCATCAAGCTTGAGTTCATCATCCAGTGTGCCTTGCACACCACTGAATTTAAGGCTACCGACACTCAGCTTTTCAAGCATGGACAGCGCAGTTTTCGTGCCACTTTCAGTTTTGTACATCCAGGTCAGAACCAGGCCCGATACAAGCATCAATAGCAGCAACAACTTGACCGTGAACCAGCTCCATCGACGCAAAGGTCGTCGCTGTTTTTTTGTGGGCAGTTTTTGCTCTACCTGGTCTTTTTCGTTTGCACTCATATCAGAAAGCAATTGCGATAGAAAAATCCAGTCGCACTTTTTTGGCCTGGCGACCATAAGCCAGATCAAGTGCTATCGGGCCTGCGGGGGTTTTGTAACGCGCACCAACACCCATGCCTTGCTTTAAGTTCAACTCACGCCAGTTGTCGGCAGCATTGCCCACATCCAGAAAAGTGGCAGCGCCCCAGGATGAATTTAACCAATGCACATATTCTGCACTGGCCGTTGCCATGACGCGACCACCACGGGTGCTGCCTATATGTTGTATGCCCAGGGTTTGATACCCATAGCCGCGCACTGTGGTGCTGCCACCGGTGCGGAACAGATAGTCTTCCGGGATACCCTCTTCATCTTTGGAAAAAACAGCACCAAGTTCAGCGCGCAAGATCACAGTGTCGGTTTTGCGTACTGGTATCCAGCGCTGGTATTTCGCATAACTGCGTATGAAGCGCTGATCAGACAGCAATGCTTTTTCGGAGGCAGCAAGATCAAATTGCAAAATCTGCCCTTTGCGCGGATCAAAGGGCTGATCGACATCGCGCCAGGTCCAGCCTATGCTGGCAACCAGGGCTTTGTTGACTTCTTCTGCCTCACCATCAGGAGAAATTTTTTCCCTGACGATATTCAAGCCCAGGCGCTGTTCCAGATGCCCGCGTGTACTGGTGCGTTTTACACCCAGGGCGCTGCGGCTGGAACGTACGCCAGCAATATTCTCACGCTCTACCAGCACACCAAAAGAATCGAGGAATTTGCTCTCCCGGGGCGGGAGATAAATATCGACATAGCCAAGTTGGCGGCGTTGCTCCAGCCTGACGGCACTGCGTAAATCCCAAGCCTGGTCAAGGATGTTGCGATCACGATAAGCCACCTCGCTGCGGTAGCCAGTATTGGTGCTGTAACCCAAACCAAAACTCAGATCGCGAGCCTGGCGTTCCACGACAGTAACATCAACTGGCACAGCGTCGGCTTTTTCAGGATCAGGATCTATACCCACCGCCACGGTCGCAAAGTAAGGCGAGTTTTGCAAAGCGCGCTGAAAATCCAACAAGCGCGAACGAGAATACACTTCTCCCTTTCGAGGCGCCTGATAGCGCTCTATCAGCCAGGATGGGTAACGCTGCAAACCAGTGACGCGCATTTCACCCAAAGTGAAAACCGGCCCGCTATCAACGTCAACCTTTAGGACTGCACTATGCTGATCAGCATCAATTTTTGCTTCACTGTAGGTCATGCCGGCTGCGGCATAGGTGTCAGACCTCAGACTCTCCAGCAATTGGTTCTTCGAGTCTGACCAGTCATTTTCACGAAACGGCTGGCCCACTGCCAGGCCCCAGTCTTCCTGCAGGGCGCGCCGTCTTTTAGTAACGGCTTTGTCGCCTGCATCAATGGCATCGGCCATGGGCCCCAGCACTTTTAGTGATACGTTCTCGATGACTGTGCGTGGCCCCGCCTCGACTGTGACACGGATGATTTTATTTGCTGTGCCAGGGGCTGCGGCCTGATCGGGGTTGTCAAACTGGATTTGCGGCGAAAAATAGCCTTCTGTGGAGAGGATATTGCTGATATCCAGGCGCAATCTCTTGATCAGTGCGGGGGTGATATTTTGTGCTTCGGCATTGTTGGCAAATTCCGGGATATGCTCCCTCAGTAAATCTGCCCAACGTGATTTGGCAGCCACCAGTTGCAAGCGGCCGCTGCTGGCCGTGCTGATCGTGCTGCCAGACGCTTCGCTATCGCCATCAGGTGCAGGCAAGCCAGCGGCTGGAGCTTCAGTTGGCACAGTCTGCTGCGCCCTGACCGTGCCTGCACTGCAAAAGCCAACAGCACAGAAGAATATCAGTAGCGGGCGCAGGTTTATCTGCATCTAAGAAAACTCACTTGGTCGCCAGACCAACGCGATTGATACCGAGTTTTTTTGCTTCTGAAATCACTTGTATGACCTCGTCATAAATCATGCCTTTATCAGCAGATACCAGTACAGACAACTCAGGTTTGGCATCATGATACTCGCGCAGTTTTTGCATCAGCTGCTTGCGGTCTTTTGCTTCTTCCTTGTTTTCCTGGCGGTTATTGCCATTGCTACCTGTTTTGCTATTGATGCTGATGGTGGAAGGCGCGTCGGGTCGCAAAGTGATTTCTATGTAATCAGATGGCGGCTGGGTAGATTGTCCGGCAGTGGGCAGGTTGATGACGCTGGGATTGGTCATCGGCGCGCACACCATGAAAATCACCAGCAACACCAGCATCACGTCGATATACGGAACGACATTGATCTCTGCCTTGAATTTGCGTTTACGTTCGCCACGCAGGGTACTCATGCTATTTCATTCGTCCTTAGCGTGACTGACGCTGGAGAATATTCGAGAATTCCTCGATAAAAGTTTCAAAGCGTATCGCCAGCCTGTCGATATCGTGGGAATAACGGTTATAGGCTAGCACGGCAGGAATAGCCGCAAACAAGCCAATTGCCGTCGCAATCAGGGCCTCAGCAATGCCGGGGGCCACGGCTGCGAGTGTCGCCTGCTGTACATTGGCCAGGCCACGGAAAGAATTCATGATGCCCCAGACTGTACCGAACAAACCAATGTATGGGGAGACAGAGCCGACGGAAGCCAGGAAGGACAGGTGCGACTCCAGCAAATCCATTTCACGCTGATAAGAAGCGCGCATGGCACGACGCGCACCGTCCAGCATGGCACCAGCATCCAGCGCCGCCTTGTTGGCGGTCTTGACCTTATGATATTCGCTCATGCCTGCTTCGAAGATACGTTCGAGAGCGCCACTGGTATCGCGGCCAGCACGACGGCTATTCGTTGCAGCAGCATACAAATCAACCAAATTACCACCGGACCAGAAGTTGCGTTCAAATTCTTCTGTTTGTCCGCGTGCTTTTTTGATAGCGAACATTTTGCTGAAGATGTAAGTCCAGCTGGTCAGCGACACGCCTAACAACAGTGCCATGACCAATTGCACCAGAATCGAGGCATTTGCGATCAGACTTAAAAATGAGAGGTCTTGGGTAACAGTCATATTGAATCAATTCAAAAACAAAACAGCGGGCATTGTTACCGCCCTAAAATATAAAATAATCTCAGCCTATCTTCGCCAACACTTCAGCAGGAATCGCCGCTGGCCTGACTTCAGCCTTGCTGACACAGCCCACCTTGATTTTGCCGCTGGCGAGCAAACGCTGACCACACCAGGCCTCTTGCACAAACTGTACAGACGCGCGGCCCAGCTTTTCGACCACAACTGTCAGTCTTAGTTCATCATCAAGCCTGGCGGGTGCATGATACTCGACTGCGGTAGCTTTGACGACAAACATCAAACCATGTTCATCGGCCATTTGCTGCTGATTGACGCCCGAAGCCCGGAGCCATTCAGTACGGGCACGCTCAAAAAACTTCAGGTAGTTCGCGTAAAAAACGATGCCGCCAGCATCCGTGTCTTCATAGTAGACCCTGACTGGCCATACAAATTCTGTTTTCATAGTATAAACTTTACCAGCTATTCAGTGCGTATATTTACTCTTTGTCACTCATGCTCAAGGGGATATATGCCATGCGGGAGGCGAGTACTGGCTACTGCCGTCATCGTTGACGGCAGTAGCACATCTCAGAAACTACTGGAGGATCACGCTGTAGCGCGCTTGATCACAAGTGGTCCATAACCCTGGCAAGTTGGCATCATCTCTATGTGGTTGATATTCACATGCGCAGGCAAGGCAGCGATCCACCAGGCTGTTTCAGCGATATCGACAGCCGTCAGCGGTACTGTGCCTTCATAGACCTTGGCTGCCGCATCATCATTGCCACGGAAGCGTACATTGGAAAATTCAGTGCCACCACACAGGCCGGGAGCAATATTGGTGGCACGCACCCCTGTACCCACCAGGTCAGCACGCAAATTGCGGGTGAATTGATCGACAAAAGCCTTGGTTGCGCCGTAAACATTGCCGCCTGGATAAGGTGTTTCACCAGCCACAGAGCCTATATTGATGACCAGGCCAGTGCCACGTGCCACCATGTCTGGCAGAATTGCCCTGGTGACTGTGACCAGACCCTTGGTATTGGTGTCTATCATGGTATCCCATTCATCCTGGGAAGCCAGGTGTGCTGGCTCAGTGCCCAGTGCCAGGCCGGCATTATTGACCAGTACGTCTATGTTTTTCCATTCTGCACTCAAACCTGCCAGCGCGTGCTGGATGGAGTCCTTGCTGGTGACATCCAGTGTCACTGGCAACAAGGCTGCGCCGAGTTCAGCTTTCAAGGCATCCAGTCTGTCAGTGCGGCGGGCTGCTGCGATGACTTTATGCCCTTCCCGGACAAATTTGCGCGCCATTTCTTCACCAAAACCTGAGCTTGCGCCTGTAATCAATACGATCATGCTGAATTCCTTCAATTTTTGTAGGTAACCTGCCTAGCTGACATATGCAGCTCTAAAGCATACTATTTTAAGTGCTTTTGCCATCCAATACTTGAGCGTCGAAAATTTCGAGATACATACTTGTGCGAAAATTAATTTTTCAATAGCGATGCTGGCACTTGCCCATTCAAACGTCATCACGTAAAATCCTTGCACCATTTCATCTCACGTGACTGGCGAAGTGGCCATATCTACCCTGTCAGACGGGTATGCATCCTGGCACAAGATGGAGATCCATCGGGAAGCGTGAGATTTCGGAGTCAAACTGACTCCAGCCGTGCGCCTGGGTAGCCTGATGGTAAAAGCAATGAGGCTGCCCCCTATCCGTTTCAGACACCTCATTAACAACAATCATTGTTTATTAACAGGAATAATCAGGAACCGCCATGTTTGCAAAAAATCATACCCTCGCCAACGTAGATCCAGAACTGTTTGCTACGATACAAAAAGAAAACGTCCGTCAACAAGAGCATATCGAGTTAATCGCCTCTGAAAACTATTGTTCCCCAGCAGTCATGGAAGCCCAGGGCTCCCAGTTGACCAACAAATATGCGGAAGGTTATCCAGGCAAACGCTACTACGGTGGTTGCGAGCATGTAGACGTGGTTGAACAACTGGCCATCGACCGTCTGAAGCAATTGTTCAATGCCAATTTTGCCAATGTACAGCCTAACTCTGGCTCACAAGCCAACCAGGGCGTATTCTTTGCCTTGCTGAATCCAGGCGACACCATCATGGGCATGAGCCTGGCTGAAGGTGGCCACCTGACCCACGGCATGCCTTTGAATATGTCAGGCAAATGGTTCAATGTCGTGTCTTATGGCCTCAATGCGCAAGAAGATATCGATTACGATGCCATGGAAAAACTGGCGCGCGAAACCAAGCCTAAACTGATCATTGCCGGAGCTTCTGCATTTGCCTTGCGCATAGACTTTGAACGCTTCTCCAAAATCGCCAAAGAAATCGGCGCTTATTTCATGGTTGACATGGCCCACTATGCTGGCCTGATCGCTGCGGGTGTTTACCCTAACCCTGTGCCTTTCGCTGATGTAGTCACATCCACGACTCATAAGAGCCTGCGTGGCCCACGTGGCGGTATCATTTTGACGAATGATGAAGCGATCGCCAAGAAGATCAATTCTGCGATCTTCCCAGGCATCCAGGGTGGCCCGTTAATGCACGTTATCGCTGGTAAAGCAGTTGCGTTCAAAGAGGCACTGACGCCAGAATTCAAGGCTTACCAGGAACAAGTCGTCAAGAATGCTGCTGCATTGGCAAACACCTTGACTGAACGTGGCCTGCGTATCGTTTCTGGCCGTACCGAATCCCACGTTATGCTGGTCGACCTGCGTCCTAAAGGTTTGACAGGCAAGGAAGCCGAAGCCATACTGGGTTCTGCCCATATGACTTGCAACAAGAACGGCATCCCTAACGACCCGCAAAAACCTATGGTCACTTCCGGTATCCGACTGGGCAGCCCTGCCTTTACCACCCGTGGCTTCAAGGAAGAACAAGCAGTTAAAGTAGGTAATCTGATTGCCGACGTACTCGACAATCCGCATGATGCAGCGACGATAGAACGCGTGAAGGCCGAAGTCAAACAATTGACAGATGCTTTCCCAGTGTATCAAGCTTAAGAGATTCGACTGAAGCAAGGCTTAAGTATCAGACAGCACAATAAAAGCCACTCGCTTGAGTGGCTTTTTTGTATCATCAAAATATAAAAAACAATTATAAAAACCAACGGAGCACCATACGCCATGAAATGCCCTTTTTGCCACCTCGATGACACCCAGGTCATCGACACCCGCGTTTCAGAAGAAGGCAATGTCATACGCCGCCGCCGCCGCTGTGCCGACTGCGACAAGCGCTTTACGACCTATGAGCGTATAGAACTGGTGATGCCCGTCATCGTCAAGAAAAACGGCAGCCGTACAGAATATGAAACCAACAAGCTGCGCGCCAGCCTGATGCTCGCATTACGCAAGAGACCCGTATCAGCCGAAGCAGTCGAGACCGCCATACAAAGAATAGAAGAAAAATTATTGTCCAGCGGAGAGCGCGAAGTCATTTCCGGCCACCTGGGTGAACTGGTCATGCGCGAATTGAAACGCCTCGACAAAATCGCCTACATCCGCTTCGCTTCTGTCTACAAAAGCTTTGAGGATGTGTCCGAATTTGCCGAGGCGATACAAGAGGTCAGGAAAAACTAAGGTACAAAAATACCGCTTATTTGTACCAGCAGTCTGCCATGCTAAGCGAGCCTGATACGGTACGCGCGCCAGCATTGTTGATTGTGAAAGTCCCGCAGGCATCTCCAGCCATCTTGTTGACTGGAACAGCCTGGATCGTATACGTTACCGCCGTGGTCGGTGCAGAAAAACTAATGTTGTAGTCTACATTACCCCCTGTTGCTCCGGCGGGACTAACCAGAATTGGCAACGCGACGTTCGTCCCTCCTTTATCGCGATCGTATCTTTCATTAATTGACAGAAAAGCTTCCATAAACTGCACATTCTCTGTCAGTTTGGCCTTTGCATCATTACGACGCCCCTTCCTCACATTATCAAGGTAGGACGGCACGACAATTGCTGCCAATATACCCATTATGGCAACAACAATCATGAGCTCTATCAGGGTAAAACCCTTTTCACGTTTACGTAGCAACACTTAACACCTCTACTTAATTATCTGTTGGACTTCTTAATCTGTGCGCAGCAATTGTTTCCACACGCGGACTGCTGGCACGTCACCTTGCGATACAGTCGTTTTGGAGGGCAATGGTCCATTCACATCCGTAGACCCAGATGAAGGTGGTTGATAAATAATCGACTTATTACCCTTTTTCAGGATTGTAGTACCAAAAGTCAAAGTACCCTGTTTCCCGGCTATCAAGGTATCAGAAGAATCGACCTTGCCATCACCTGTAGTATCAAATACCGGGAAAGGAAACACCCCTCCTGTCAAGGCTCGCAAGATGAATGTCGTTGATTTACCATCTGAAGAACAAGTATCGGTCGCACCTGCAGGAATAATAGACGTAAAGATGACTTCGTCAAAATAAACCTGCGGTTGTATCGTAATACGTTCCCCAGTAGAAAGTACGGTATCAAGGTCCATATACCAGCCACGTTTTACGTTATAGTTCATGGGTTTGTTATCAACAGTATAACCACCACTTACCGCTGTCAGCGTTTGCTTTTGCAGTGAAGACTGGCTTCCAGTAATTGCACTCGCTGTGACACCCGTTACCTCTGTATTATCCCACACACCATAGATGGATTGAACATCCGTATTCAAGGCATCGTCTGTTTCATATACCTTTCCTGTACCAAACAATACCACCACGCCGCCCTTGGGATGGGGAGTTAAGTCAGGTGCAGCAGTAATTGGCTGCACTTTGGATGAACGCACAGCCTTGAACAACGGGGAACCTGAAAAGGCAACAGTCGCACCACTATTTGTGACATTGAATTTCCATAAATTACCCTGGATATCGCCAGCGTAAATCGCCTTAATGGTTGAATCTCCATTGAATAGCAAGGTAGGCGTAGACAAGCCATTTGGCGCTCCCAGACTCCCTATACCAGTGTCAACTTTGGTAACCAAACCATCTTTTAGTCGGATCAAAAACAAGACTGCACGCTTGTTCGTACTCTCGTAGCCATTTCCTACTACTGCAACCCAGTCACCATTGGGCATGCGGCCAGTTTGCGCATTGCCTATGGTATATCCAAGATCAGGATGGTCAACTGAGGTAATTTCCCACAAGACATTGCTTTGAGTAAAGGTATTTGGATTTGTCACATCAAGTGCAAACACTGAGCGACCACCGGCACCAGTCGTGCCTACCAGTGCCGTTTTCCAGCCTGAATTCCAGTAATCACCCAAGGTTGGCGTACCATCCACATAAAATTTATGACCGTAAGACGTTCTGGAAAGCTGCGGCAAAGTGCTCATAATACCCTTGGGTACGTAAGCAAATTTCTCGACACCAGTTGCTCCGTCAAGGGCATGCAACATACCGTCATTACCACCGATGTAGACCATGGAGGCACGTCCAGCCTTGTATGTCAGGAAATCAGTGTACGAATTTGCTTTTTCTGGTGCAGTAGCAGGCAAGAATTCATAATCATCATCTTCACCTTCTTTCAGATACTGCGGCGCAGAATTCACGAAATCCCCGAAACCCTGAGTGCGTGGGCGCAAATATCCCAGGTCAGGCCCCCCCTTGATATAGTCAACTATATTCGCACCTGTCACAGCGTTAGCAGGAGTATAAGTGGCAGCTTCGGCTGTGAAATAAGCCTGATCTGCAGGGGTCAGATTCGCCAGTTCGAATTTTCGCCCTTTTGTAGCTGCATCCACATAAGTGAATACCTTGTCTTTCCTGGTAGCGAATGCAGGAACAGAAGCAACCCAACCTGCAGCGGTCAGATTACCATTGGCATCCAGCGGCCTTTGCACAACCTGGCCAGACCAGTCTGATGTACGGTAACTGGACGTGTATAAACTAGTGCCGCTACGAACTGTGTTACTGGATGTGCCTACCGCAGCCGCATCACCTATGCGCTCAGAAATCGTATTCAATGACGATTCAAGCGCAGCAGAAAACTCTGTAGGATTGGATGCACTGAAGAATTTGCCGCGTGAATTTACAGCGGCGTGCCACAGATCATCAATTTGATTTGACGCGCCATTTGGCCATAGCTTGGTTCCGGCAGTCAAAGCTGGCAAATCAGCAGGATAATTCAAATTACCGGCTACCCCCAGGCCAACTGTAAAATGCACCAAATGCTGCCAGAAAGCTGGATCTGAACCAGATACTGGGACATTTTTCTTTTCAGGCCCCCAGTCATCACGCAAATCACGCGACCAATAGTAAAACGCGATATCTGCCAGTGTATTATCAAAGGTATCTGCGTATGGTCCGACTGGATTCGCCGGATTGTAGGTAAAAGTTGATGCATTTGGCCCTGTGATAGTGGGACCAGCCGTGCCATCGTAATTGAGAGTGCGACCACCGCCAGCGGCAGCATCATTCCAATAGCCATCCGTCATCAAAATATTATAATTCTGGCGGCATGTCAGTTGTGTCGTGGTTGCACCAACGCCATATTGTGTTTGCCATGGGCCTGTGGCGGTCCTATTCCTGAAATACTGCCCTACTTCATCAACTGCCTTGCGCAAAGGTGTGCTTGATGCTGGCATTCTATGCTTGTACAGGGTGTTCAAGAAGGCGGTCTTGTTGGGATCACTAAAATCGTCGGAAATCCTCCTAATCACAGTGCCAGCGGTATTGATCGTACCAAAGCCTACCCGCAAGGTTGCACTTTGCTTGGAGAATGCCTGCCCTGTACCAGCACGCGCTGCAAGAATACGTGAGCGGTAGTATTGAAACCAGTTAGCAAAATTTTGCTGTTCTTGAGCAATGGTACAAGAGCTGCCTGGGCAATCTGTACGCGTAGCAGCTTTGGCTGGCAAGCTTGTGCCAGTCTTGATTTCCACCCTGGTATAACAAGACAAGGTACTCTTGTTGCAGCTACCGCCCGGGTTATAAATGTAGTACAAAGCTGGAAATATGGTACGGCCCGCAGTATCATAAGCAGTTGCCGCATTATTCAGCCATGCTACATAGCCATCGGCAAAGGTTTGATTCTGCGTCAAATTCATCACAGTGGTATTCGTACCACCGTCAGGAGCAACGGGATTCAATAGGGCAGCCTGGGGGTTGGCTGGTGCCATTAGACCACCTGAAGGGCTCGCCCAAGGCTGATACAAAACCTTGGGGTCATAATACGCTTTATTGACATCCGACGAGCGCCAGCGCGCTACTGTAATATTGTGATTAAAACCAACAACCACACGATTCTGCAGAGCGTAGTCACCAGCAATATTATAAATATTCGCAGGCCTTGGGAACATACTGGTAACCCAGCAACCGCCAGCATTAGTACAGTAATTACTATACCCAGTGCCACTTGCGTCATTATTGCCAGTTCTTGCAATATTGTCAGGCAACATCTCAAACATCATGGAGCCAGAATCATCCAGCGTGTAAAAAATGTTTGGTGGCACATTAGGCTTCACCAGTGGTGGCATTTGTGAAATGCCTGCATGTGCGTAAGCAGACCAGCCAAACTGTGCAGCCAGTGCGCAGATCAAATAGTAGCTGATTGGTTTTCTTGAATTAATCGTCATGATGCCCTCATTATTTTACTTAACTTACCTTGAATAACTCTCAGCGAGAACTTACTAACTACCAGCGGGATACCATATCTGTTGCAACCAGACCACCGACTTTTCATTAATCCCTTGAGCTCGTACAGTAGTTACGAATGCCGAAATTGTTCCTTTGCCCGCGTTATCTCTCTTAACTTTCCTATTTGCAAGTGGCTTCCTCCACTCTTCAATCATACATTCTGGCTGTGCCGAAACTTTCTCTACGGTATTGGCTGGCAACCTGAATCCTTGCGCCACCCAATTAGTTCTGTTCCTCCAAATTTCTGGAAGTGGAAAAACCGGGTACGTTCCTTGGTATCTAAGAATAGGTATCCCATGAATCGTTTGCACAGTACCTAGTGGCAACTGGTTATCACCTGCAAGAGTTAGTTCGATTTCTTTTTGGCAGTAGCGCAACGCAGTCTCAGCAGCCTGAAAGGCAATATTTTGCTCCCCCAAGTTCTTTGCAATATTTTCTCCCTGTGTTGCCCTGCGTACAGCGGTCAGCGCCAGAATTGTCAAAACCAATAGAAATACCATGGCTGTCAACATAACAAAGCCACGTTGAGTGTTGTGTAGTTTTTTCATAATGATCTTCCCGAAGTGCGGCCGCGTACGCCGACTACAGTTGTAAATGTCGAATACAAACGTTTGTCCGGCGCAGTAACAACTGTGCCAGAACAATTTGTGTAGCTCATCGGCTTTGGTGTCAAGCCATCATTGGCAGAACGCATTACCAAGCATATTTTGGCAGAAAGAATACCGCTCCACTTGGTTGGATCTGGGTCTCCATCCATCCAACTAGACTTTTTTGCGGGAGTTGGTACCGTTGGTGCCGCCAAATCAGCTGCATTAAAAAAACCGCTTACCGACTGCTGATTCATTGGATCATAACCATAAACAACCTTCATATCGACCACATTTTCAACAATGGGCTTTCCTGCCAAAAAAGCGGTGCCAATTGGCACTCCACCATTTCCAGCACAATACAACTCACTTCGATTTGTTGCGGGATTGACCGCGATGTAATAACGATTTTCAACCGTATAATTTGAATCCCATGGATTGTCTTTAATAGTCTGAGGCACAATTTGCCCCAAACAATCAGTCACTGCTGCGGCTGATGCGGCGGCCGCGTTGGAATTATCCAAATCTACAACATACCGTAATGCAATGCTATCCGGACCAGTAGTAGATAAATTACAGGGAACAGGACTAGCTGGGACAACAGGTGAAATAAAACCGCCACTGCACCCAGATATTGCCTCTCCAGCACCTTGATCATACTCTGACTTTCCAGCACCAACGGCACCTTGAGTAGTAGTGTTTTGTGGAGGCCCAGTTTCTGCCATCCTAATCTGGTAAGCAATCGTATTCAGAGCCATCCGGCCATCCTCTTCCATGACGGATTTATCATCGAAGGTTTTATACGTTTTTGAATTATTGACAAACAATGAAGTCACAGCCAGTGAAATGATGAGTCCAATAGTCATGGCTATCATCAACTCAACCAGGGATCGCCCTTGGGAATATCTTAAATTAATACCGCTCACATTCGCCTCGCTTAAGGTGTAATACTTAATTTTATGCAACGCACGCCTGCACCCGGTGATGGCGGAGTGCCATTCGGACATGAGGGATCAAGTGCTGTAAAATTGACTTCTTTCCACATCACATAGATGTCATAACCGCCGCTGGCATTCTGAGTGATATTGCCTGCACCACCATTCATGCGCGTCCCAAGGTTTCTTAGCCACTCTGCGACATCTTTATCTGCGACCTCCTTGGGAGTACAGTTAATAGGCACCGCGCAGACTGGTACGGTCGGCAAACTTGCAATAGTCGTACTATAGGCGGTTTGATAGCTATAGAAGTTGGGCGCAAAGCCTGTGTCTTTATCCTTGATCGCTTGGGCATTAGCACGCATGCGGTCTGCGATCTCATAGATAGCCTGGCTCGCCTCGGAGCGATAATTTGAGGCTTTCAAATATTTCAAGGTATTCGCCTGCAAGCTGGCCACACCCAAAAGCCCTATCGACAGAATGACCATCGCCACGACGATTTCCACCATCGAGACGCCTTTTTGTTTATTGAAGTTAAACTGTTTCATGACAGCCTCAAGCAGGGCAAGGTAAAGTTTTTACAACACTGACTTTTCTTATCGTAGAAAGGCAGACATATCGATCGTAGGTAGGACCTACATATGAATTAGGTGGCTTGACATAAAAATACATGGCAGCGCCGGCAATCGTAGTACCGCCTATGCCTCCAAGGGTAACGGACTGTGTGGCTGGAACCGGAATGATAGAACCTGCGGCCACATCAAGGAACAAGGCTGGCTGCACCTTCACCAGAGTATCTGCGGCATCATATTGACCATTCGCATTTCTATCTTGAAAAAGAATCCAGCCGCTACCCCATCCTGTGTTGGCGGCACCATTGCTGACCACATTGGAACAAGTCGGTGTGGGAGCGTCAGGATTCTCGCTTTTGCAGATGGTGACCGCACCGCTAATTCCAGCCAATGTTTTTGCATGTGTGATCGCGCCATGCAAAAGTGCTGTATTTGTTGCACTACGACTACTGACAAGGAACGACCTGTAGTTTGGCAATGCGATAGCTGTAACGATGCCAACGATGGCTACCACGACTAATAGTTCTAGCAAGGTAAAGCCATGTTGTGAGTGCAGCAGTTTATATTTTTGCATGTTCGTACTCTTTCGCCTTATGTTTGTACATCATATATTTGATTGCCTGCATGCATCAATGCTTTCGCGATTAACGGTAAGCTTCTACTGATGAGTGGAAAATATACAGCTGTTACCCTACAAAATCATTGTGACCTTGAATGGCAATATAAACAAGTCTGGCATCCTCTTGACCGTGCAGGAGCGATTTGAAGGTTTTACGCTGAAATGCCGGCCTCTGCACACAAAGCCCAGGTCGTGCATTAAAGAGCACTATTCAGCAAACAATCCTGGTTGCAAGGGAGCTAAGCCCAGCATCCTCTCGCCGACAATGGCTGGTGCTCTCTAACTGGAGCTCCAGTCTCGTTGGTTGTAATGATCCCGGAGATGTGCAAAGTACACAAGTGGTGCGCACGGCGCAACCTACTGCGACAAATCGCTCTCTGCGACATAAGAATAGAGAGTGAAGTGAAGAGCCAAAGACCCGGAGTAAAAGCAGAGCTTTCGCTTGTTCTTGCTGTTCTTGCTTTTCTCGGAGCGACTCTGTGTCTGGGTGCCTCATTGTTGAGAGGTCTTGACCTTGTTTTTGATCTTGTTTTTGTTTGTTATTTTTGTTTTTTTTGTTGCG